>NZ_PDNZ01000010.1:5000-75251 GCF_003182595.1 Prosthecochloris marina | reverse complement strand
GGCAACGAGGGATTTCAGAACATCAACTGGCAGATACCGAAAATCATAACAGGTAATGTTCCGGGGTTCGACACGCTTGCTTCAAGCCTCATGAAAAAGACGTTCAAGAAGAAGGGCGTGGCGACCATCGAGGAGCTGCGCGAGCTGTGTATCGATTGCGGGGTGAAGTTTATCGCGTGCCAGATGACGATGGATGTGTTTGGATTTTCGAAAGAAGACTTCATAGACGGCGTGGAGTTCGCGGGAGCTGCCATGTTTCTCGAGTACGCAGCCGACGCCGATATTCAACTTTTTATTTGAGTTTTTTGCTGCGACCTTCTTTCGCCGGACAGTCCAACCGGTTTCAGTCTTGATTCGAGTGGCAGAGGAGGATTCCCTAAGGAGGAAGTGCATGAAAATTGCGGTAACCGGAAAAGGTGGGGTAGGCAAGACAACCCTTTGTGCTCTTCTTGCCAGGGAACTTGCCAGTCAAGGTAAAAGAGTGCTTGCCATCGATGCGGATCCGAATGCCAATCTTGGCGAGGCTCTGGGCTATGATGAGGAAACCTCAGGCCGGATTGAGCCGCTGATAGAAAAGAAGGTGCTTGTCGAGGAACGGACCGGAACAAAACCCGGAAGTATGGGAGGGTATTTTGTGCTTAATCCGAAAGTTGACGATCTGGTTGAACGATTTTCTGTTGGGATACAGGGACTGAGATTGATCGTGACGGGTGAACTGAAAGAAGCGCTTGGAGGATGCTATTGCCCTGAGAATGCCTTGTTGCGTTCTTTTTTGCGGCACCTTATGGTTGAGCGTGACGAGTGGGTGATTCTCGATATGGAGGCGGGATTCGAGCATTTGACGAGAGGTACAGCTGAATCTGTCGGAACGTTGCTCATTGTCGTAGAGCCAGGTCAGCGAGCTATGAATACGGCAGGAAAGATAGCCTCGCTCGCGAAGCAACTTCATATCCGAAAAGTAGGATATGTTATCAACAAGGTTCATAGTGAAGGACAGGAAAAGAGGGTTGCCGATAAATTGGGTAACGATGCCATATGGGCAACGATTCCCTTTGATTTTCTGGCTCTCGAGGCAGACCTTTCAGGTTCATCCCCTTATGACCAATGCCCGGAAATGCTCGAAAAGATAAGGGGCTTGGTTCGGCGGCTTCTTTCCGACGCAGAAGAATAACAACAGGTTTTTGGTTTGTGAAATACGTTAACAATTGTTACTTTTGTTGGAACGTTTCCTGACTCCGTTATACGTCATCCTGCTTTCAGGGCGTTGCTGCACGATTAGAGTATCCCTCATCAGAAAAAATAATGTTTAGCCTGTAAACAGGCTGTCACTATTGGTGGAGGCGAATGTCCTTTTTTTTATAAATGTTAACAATTGTGAATAATTGATCTTGCATTGACCGCTTCGTCTGTATGATGCTGATAAACCGGTCAGGGTAATCGGGCAATTAAACAAGGGGGGTTGGTATGAAAGATGAAAAAAACATTATTTCGCGAAGAAGATTTATTCGGAATTCCGCTGTTGGATTAAGCGCATTATTCGCCGGGTATCCTCTTTTGCAGGGCTGCTCGAAAGATGAACAAGGTGCAGCGCCGGGTGTAACGTCGTCCAAAACAGTAAAAAGCTGTTATTTGCCCATAACCGATGCCACGCCGATTATCCTTGCACATGAGCTTGGCTTTTACAAAGAGATGGGAATTGCGTCGGAGAGGCCTGTGCTTATAAGGGGATGGGCTCCGATGGCGGAAGCGTTCATGGCCGGAAGATTCAATCTTACGCATCTGCTTGCACCGATTCCGATTTACATGCGATACAGCAAGGGTTTCCCCGTCAAGGTGGTTGCATGGGATCATATAAACGGCTCGGCTCTGACTGTCGGCAAGGAGAGCGGAATAGATTCTTATGCGGATCTGGGCGGCAAACAGATAGCTGTTCCCTACTGGTACTCGATGCACAACATTATCATACAGATGATTGCAAAAGAGATGGGTATCGAGCCGGTCATTCAAAACAAGAACAAGCCTCTTCGTGACAACCAGATGAACCTTTTCGTCATGGCTCCCCCCGACATGCCGACTGCGATGGCTTCAAAAGCTATTGACGGATATATCGTAGCCGAGCCGTTCAATGCAGCAGGTGAAATCCTTGCCGGCGGAAAGATCGTCAGGTTTACCGGGGATGTTTGGAAAAACCACCCTTGCTGCGTCGCGGTGATGAATGAGAAGGAACTGGCTGATCAGGCCTGGTCGCATGACGTTATCAAAGCGCTTGTAAAAGCCGAGTTATGGGCTTTGAACAACGCCGAAGAAGCGGCACATATCCTGTCAAAAGACGGTGCGCAGTACCTCCCGTTGCCTGAGAAGGTCATCAAGAGGGCAATGCTGAAATATGACCTCGATACCTATGGGGCGAACGGCGGAACGGGTGCGATTCAGCATCCGGACTGGAATGCCGAACGGCTTTCATACAATCCATACCAGTTCGAGTCGGCAACGCACAAGATGGTCGAGATGATGAAGCAGACAAAAATGGAAGGCGATCTCAGCTTCATGAGCGGACTTGATCCGGCAAATGTGCAGAAAGAGCTTATGTATACAGAGGGTGTCATGGAGGCTTCTGAAGAGCTGGGCGGCCTTGTGCAGTTTGCGGGCGTCAATCCGGAGAACCCGTTTGTAAGGCAAGAGGTCATTGCGGTCTAACATTCTTTGACGGCCCGCCATCGAAGATGTTCATCCGGACATTTGCGGGCTTCTCATGAACAACAATGCTGACATTCCGGCGTCTGCTCACTGTCTTGCAGGTCGCAAGGAAAGGTACGTCCCTGAAGGGACACTTTGCGAGCATGTTTAAACCTGTAAATCATTATGGCAAAAAAACAACAGTCACGAAACGGCGGCACACAGGCATTTCTTGCCGACAGGAGTTTCTATGTGCTGGGCGTGTTCCTGTTTCTGCTTATTTGGCAGGCGGCAAGTATGCTGAAGCTCTTCGGCGATGATTTCAGTGAGGCTTTTTCGCCTTTCTCTGCTTTTCTTGCACTGATTGAGATGGCAAAAGACGGTGATATTGTTCATCACGCAGTACCGAGTTTGCGAAGGGTGCTGGTCAGCCTTGTCATGGCTATTATTTTTGCGCTTCCGGTCGGTGTGCTTGTTGGTTATTTCAAGCGGCTCGAACAGCTTACCTATGTCCCGTTTCAGTTCATGCGCATGATCTCGCCACTGGCATGGATGCCTATTGCAATCATCATCTTCGGTGTCGGCGATGTCTCGGTGACGTTTTTGCTCTGGCTAGTGGCTATCTGGCCTCTCATTCTCAATACCGTCCATGGTGCGGGCAGGGTCAGTCCGCTCTGGCTGAACATGGCCAAAACCATGGGGGCAGGTGACAAGGGGATTCTGACAAAAATCATCATTCCTGCCGCAATTCCCGACATGCTGACAGGATTAAGGCTCGCCGTAGGTGTGAGCTGGATCATTCTCGTTCCGGCGGAAATGCTCGGTGTTCCCGACGGACTCGGTTACTTCATCCTTGATACCAGGGACCGTTTCCGTTATGATCAGTTGATGGCAACAATATTCATTATCGGTTTAATCGGGTATCTGCTGGATTCGGCCAATCGTTGGCTGATCAGCAAGTTTGCCTGGAAAATCTGAACAAGAGGAGTGTTGTATGGCTGGTAACAACAATGACAGAGGCCAGGAACAGGTATCGGAAGCGCTTATTTCGCTTAAAGGGGTAACCAAGGAGTATCAGAAAAACAGTCAGTGGATAGAGGCGGTCAGCGGATGTGATCTGGATATTGCCAAAAACGAGTTTCTGGTCATCGTTGGTCCGACAGGCAGCGGGAAGTCAACCTTGCTCAAGCTCATCGCAGGCTTTGAAAAGCCTGAAAAAGGAGAGGTGCTGCTTGATGGTGAGCCCGTCAACGGGCCGGGTTCGGACAGGGGGATGATTTTCCAGGAATATGCCCTGCTTCCATGGCGGACGGTTCTGCAGAACGTCGAGCTCGGTCTTGAGTTTCAGTACGGAAAACGTGCGGAAAACAGGGAACTCGCGATGGAGTATATCGATATGGTCGGACTCTCCTATGCAACCGGAAAGTTTCCGGTTGAAATGTCCGGCGGTATGAAACGAAGGGCTTCACTTGCCATGATTCTTGTAACGAAACCGAAGATTCTGCTGATGGACGGTCCCTTCAATGCGCTCGATTCAAAAACAAAATTGACCATGCATACCGAGATCACCAGGATATGGGAGCACGAGCACAACACGATCATCTTTGTGACCTCGGAGCTCGATGAGGCGGTTAAACTCAGTGACAGGATTGCGGTGATGAACAGTGAAGGGAGGATATCGAAAATCTTTACAAACGATTTACCGCGGCCAAGATTCGGCAAGGCGGCGCTCGAGCCTGAATTTCATCACCGTTTTATCGAACTGCGCGAGAAGGTGATGAACGAGGTTAAAGCCGGGGCCGGCAAGTCAGTCTGTGATTACGGTGCGTGAGTCATGAGAAAACCTGAAAATCTAAATACCGGGAGTAGTGTTTATGGAAAGCAACGGCAGGAAACGGAATGCGCTTCTCGAGCTGCAGAACGTTTCAAAGGTTTTCAATAAGGACGGTGACGATGTTCTTGTTCTCAAGGATGTCGAACTGACGGTTGACGAGGGAGAGTTTATCTGTGTTCTCGGCCCGACAGGTTGCGGCAAATCGGTAACCTTGCAGATCGTTGCCGGGCTTATCGAGCAGACAACAGGCTCTGTGATTTTGGATGGCAGGGAGGAACATGGGCCAGGCCCACATAAAGGGATGGTCTTTCAGGAGTATGCGCTTTTGCCATGGAGAAGCGTTATCGAAAATGTCGAGATAGGTCTCGAGTTGAAAGGAATTGACAAGAAGGAGCGTCGTTCAATCGCTATGGAGCAGCTTGCAACCGTTGGTCTTGCAGGAACGGAAAACCAGAAAGTGCACGAGATTTCGGTGGGTATGCGTCAGAGGGTCGCCATAGCAAGAGCTTTGGCCAACAAACCCAGGATTCTTCTTATGGACGAGCCCTTCGAGGCGCTCGATGCGCTGACCAAGGAGGAGATGCAGATTCAGATTCTGAAGGTATGGAAGAAAACCGGTACGACCATCATGTTTGTAACCCATGATGTGGATGAAGCGATTTTTCTTTCAGACCGTATCTGTGTTATGGATATCAATCCGGGAAGAGTAAAGAAAATGCTCGATAATCATCTTCCGAGACCTCGTCACGAGTGCATGAGCAGGACCGACAAGGAGTTCAATGACATGCGCGATGAGATCATCGCCCTCTATTCCTCGCTGAAAGATGAGGAGCTCGATCTCATCATATAGCTAAAAATGAAATTTTAACTGCGATCATCATGAAGGGACAGACCGTTCTCAAGGCATTATTTTTCATGGCGATGCTGCCGCTGATCATTTCGTGTGAAACGGAGGGAGAGAAGACTGCGGTATCAGCAGTAGACATCTCGAAATCCTCATCGGTATCAAAAGAGCCGGACGAACTGCAGGGATTGAAGCTTTATCTCGGCTACTGTTTCGTCTGCCACGGGCAGAGCGGCAAAGGCAACGGGCCTTACGCAGAGAAACTGTCTTCACCTCCGGCCGACTTTTCCGACAGCACCTATTTCGGCGGCAAGACGGATGAGGAACTTTATGATTTCATAAGCAAGGGTGGCCTTGCGCACGGAAAGTCAATGCATATGAAGCCGTTCGGTTTTCAGTTGACGCCTGAACAGATACAGAATGCCATTGCTTTTATACGCCTGGTGAATCGGGATGGAAGAATAGATGCAGCCGAAGATCAAGGATACAGCGGTGAGGAAATTTATAACAACTCCTGTGTCATGTGCCACGGAACATCAGGCAGGGGTGACGGGCGCGTGTCGAAAATGATGAACATCAGCGTCCGTCCGCTCTCACCGGAAACGCTTGCAGAGTACAGTGCTGCCGGACTGTTCAATGTTGTCGAGCAGGGTTTTCCCCCCGAATCGACAGGAATTCGCAGCTATATGCCTGCCTGGGGGAATACACTTACCGAAAAGGAGATCATCGACGTGATAGACTATATCAGAACGTTTGGAGAATGAGGTACCGGTGAATATCAATCAGTAAAGGAGATCGATTTATGGCGGATAAGAAAAAGTATACTTATGAGGATGAGCTGACCGGTTCGAGAATGGCGCCTGATTATACTCCCGGAATGCCTCTGAAAGACCGGATCAAGCTGGTGCATCGTCTCAACTACAGCAAGGAAGAGATGGTCAAGCACACCGCCAACAAGGCGGTAGCCGAAATGGTTGATTTTATGGGCAAGCATGATATATGCAGTACCTTTGACCGGTTTGCCCAACAGCATCCGCAGTGCGGTTACGGCCTCACGGGAGCATGCTGCGCCTTTTGTTCCTATGGTCCATGCAGGGTCACGGAGAAGACTCCCCTTACCGTCTGTGGTAAGGATGTTGACCTTGTCGTGGCTGGAAATGCGTTGCGACGTCTTGCAGCTGGATTGTCTGCGCATGGTGCTCATGCCCGTGAGGTTTTTATTTCGCTCAAGGCTGCAGCTGAAGGTATCGCTCCGATTCCCTTGAAGTCCAGGGAAAAAGGGTTCGCGGTGGCGAAGCTTTTAGGTATCGAAACCGAAGGAAAGGCAATAGAAAAAATCTGTGGAGAAATAGCCGACAGGTTTATTGACGATCTGCAGCGTGCGCTCCCCAAAGAGCACGAAACGCTCAAGGCGCTTGCGCCGAAAGAACGTGTTGAAACCTGGGAGAAACTCGATATAATTCCCATAAGCGCCTACCACGAATGCTTTGAAACCAACAACCTGACAAGCCATGGCACCGACTCCGACTTCGAGAGCCACATGCAGGCGTTTCTCAGGACGGTTCTTGCCTATTCGATCACGACAGTGGTATCGACCTCGCTTGCAACCGATATCGTATACGGCATTCCGAAGCGGTCCACAATCAACGTCAACCTCGGCAGCATTGTAAGCGAAGACTGTATCAACATCGGCATCAACGGTCATGCCCCGATGGTGGCTTTCGCCATCTGCGATATCGTCGGCACGCCGAGGATCATGGAAAAGGTAAAGAAAGCCGGGGCAAAGGATATCAGGCTTTACGGCATGTGCTGTACCGGCGGTGAGTTCATCGAACGTGACCTCGGTATACCCCTCGTTGCAATGGCCTCTTCGGCCGAAATGGCGGTTGCGACCGGGGCGTTCGAGGCGATCGTCGTCGACCAGCAGGATGTTTTGCCGGGCATGATGCCGGTTGCACGGCAGTTTCATACAAAAGTTATTACCACTTCTCCTTCCGGCAGAAAAGAGGGGGCTATTGTCATTGAACTCGATTATTACCTGAAAAACCTCGACAAGCTCTACGACCTTGCCGAAGAGATCCTTGATGTCGCGATCGGCAATTACCAAAACCGTGACCCGAAAAGGGTGTATGTGCCGAAAGTAAGGGCAAAGGTCGAAATGGGGTTTGGCGTCGAAGAGGTGATGAAGCTTTTCAACGGTTCCGCTTCGGACAGGAAGATTCACGGGCTTGCCGAACTGGTGAAATCCGGGAAGATTCGCGGAATCGTCAACTTCGGTTCCTGCGGCAACATTCGCGGCGCCGTGTTCGAGCGCAACCAGATTATCATTGCCAAGCAGCTTATCAGGAACGATGTGCTGGTTACCTGTCACGGTTGTTCAGGCATGGGTCTGCTCTTTGCGGGTCTCGCCCACTCCGATGCGTCGAAGCTCTGCGGTGAGAGGCTGCGCGAGGTTGTCGAGGCAAAGGATATCCCGCCGGTACTGCATGTCGGGGCCTGCACCGACAGTACACGGGCCGGGCAGATCATGGCTTTTACGGCCAACGCAGCAGGTGTCCCCAATCCCTCCATGCCGCTCGCCATGGTTGCCGCCGACCCCGCGGCGGAAAAAACCATGGGAGCGCGGTACTCTTTTGTGCTGCAGGGAATCGAAACCTATTCCTGTGTACAGGATAACACTATTGCTTCCGACCGGTTCATGGATTATGTCGGTAACCGTCTGCGCACGATGGTTGGCGCCGGGATGAACTGGGACCCTGACCCTTACCGGACTTCGGAAGATATTTTGCGGATGCTCGACAAAAAACGCGTTGACCTTGGATGGCCGGTATGGGAATACACGATCGGAACGAAAGGAGAGATCGAGGATCAGATACCCGATACTGTGGAGATTGGGCAGAATCTCTGCTCAATCGGATACTAGAACGATACGGATACAAAGAGGCATGAAAGAATGGGATCAAGAGGATTGTCATAAAGCATCGTAGGCATCCCGATGTTTCTCATTCGATGCCACAGTTCAACCTTGAGAAAACTGTAATAGGAGAAGGCAAATGCAAAGAGTCATGGCTTTGAAAAATCACTGGGAACAGGTGTATTCGGGAACAACGTCGAGTAAACCCGGTTGGTATACGCCGCATCTTCAGGCGTCGCTCTGCTGGGTCAACCAGCTCGATATTCCGCTCTACGCACCGATAATCGACGTGGGATGTGGTATATCGACCTTTTCTGAGGATCTGATTGACGCGGAATACCGCACGATAACCGTTCTCGATATTTCCGGCAAGGCTCTTTCCACGGTTAAAAAAAGGCTGGGCAGAAAAAAAAGCATGGTTACCTGGCTTGAAGGAGATATCACATCGGTCGAGCTCCCTGTCCATTACTATGAATTGTGGCATGACCGGGCGGTTTTTCATTTCTTTACCGAAAAACAACAGCAACGACAATACCGCAAGCAACTCTTTAACGCATTGAGACCTGGTGGACACCTCATCCTTGGAACCTTTGCTCCCGAAGCTCCTCCCAAGTGCAGCGGGCTGCCCGTAAGGCGGTATACCGTTGCTGAACTTGAAGGTTTTCTGGGGAGTGAATTTGTTCTCCGTCAACACCGCAAACAACAACACGTGACTCCCGGTGGAAAGGGACAGATGTATCTGTTTTGTCACTTCCAGCGACGGGAATGATTTTAGTTGTTCTTAAAGCAATACGTTAGGTGATGTTCTTCCTTTATAATCCTGCAGATATGTTCTTAGCGTTTTGTAAATTTAACGACGTTTAATCGATCATTAAATCAGGAAGAAATGTCATCAGAAACTACCGGAAGAAGTACGTGGAAATCAAGAACCGGCTTTATTCTCGCGGCAATAGGGTCTGCTGTAGGGCTCGGTAATATCTGGAGGTTTTCCTACCTGGCTTATGAAAACGGTGGGGGAGCATTTCTGATTCCCTACATTTTTGCGCTTCTCACTGCTGGTATCCCTCTGTTGATCCTCGAGTTCGGGATCGGGCATGAGCGGATTGGCAGTGCTCCCCTAGCGTTCAGGAAGATAGGCAGGCGTTGGGAATGGCTTGGGTGGTGGCCTCTCTTGTTTACCATGTTCGGTATTGTGCTCTACTACTCAGTGGTGATTGCCTGGTGCGTTGACTTTATATTTTATTCATTCAATCTTTCCTGGGGCGACGATCCCGACAAGTTCTTTTTCGAATCATTCCTGAACCTCAGTTCCTCCCCTGCTGAAATCGGCATTATCCAGACTCCAATACTTATCAGCCTGTTCATTGTCTGGCTTGTGAGCTGGGGGATCATAGTGCGAGGGGTGAGCCGTGGCGTCGAACTGGCTAACAGGGTGTTCATGCCTCTGCTCCTTTTGCTGACGCTGGTTCTGGTTTTCTGGTCGGTGAATCTCGAAGGTGCGATGGTCGGTATCTCGGCCTACCTCAAACCGGATTTCACAAAACTCGGCGACCCCAACGTATGGATCAGTGCCTATGGCCAGATATTCTTTACATTGAGTCTCGGTTTCGGCATCATGATCGCCTATGCAAGCTATATGCCCTATAACTCCAACATGACCGGCAGCGCGGTAATCACCGCATTGGCGAATTGCGGGTTTTCGCTACTGTCAGGATTCGGGGTGTTCGCTATTCTTGGTTTCATGTCAGTGACCCAGAGCAAGCCGCTCGAAGAGGTTGTAACGCAAAGCATCGGGCTTGCTTTTGTGGCTTATCCGAAAGCCATTTCACTGATCGGCGATGCGGGTCCCCTGTTTGGTGTGCTCTTTTTTTTGAGCCTGACCGTCGCGGGTGTATCATCGGCGATATCCATCGTTGAAGCTTTTGTTTCCGGGGCCAAGGATAAGTTCGGCATTAATCGAAAGAAGTTGGCGACCTTGCTTTGTGTTCTTGGTTTTGCCGGCAGCATCATTTTTACGACCAATGGTGGTTTATTCTGGCTCGATATCGTCGATCATTTCATCAATAATTACGGCTTGGTAATGGCAGGACTGCTAGAGTGTATCGTGGTCGGCTGGTTTTTCAGGCTCGATATTATCAGAAAGCATCTCAACAAGGTTTCGAAGATGCAGCTCGGTGTCTGGTGGAACTGGGTCATCAAGCTCTGCCTGCCTCTTTTCCTCACAGTTATTCTTTTGAACCAGCTTATCAGAGAACTTTCTGTCGCATACGGAGGATATTCCTGGGCAAGCTTGATCGGTATAGGCTGGAGCTGGATCGGCATCACTTTTCTCGTTTCCTTCATTTTCGCGGTACAACCCTGGAAAACGGATAATCACTTGGCGAAAGGACGAGGCGAGGAGCTGTAGGCAATACCAGGCGGTTGTCCTTTTGAGACCGCCTCGCCGCCGTTCCTTTAGCCATGGCTACCTAACTTTCAAGTTTGCCCGAACCCATAACCGTCAGGCTGGTGCCGGTGGTATGTTCGAGGACCGGCGCATCGGTTATCAGCATCGTCGTTCCGGGTTCGAGCAGGTTATACAGCCGTTTAGTGAATTCCTGCGGCATTCTTAACCGCTCGATAGCGTTCTCGTCGTGGATTCCCTTGCTTTCAGTCGCGTGGCCCGGAAGGCCTATGGTGCTCCAGCGAGGATGTCTGGGTTCCCCGCCCTCAAGAACGAGATAAGCGTGTGTGCCGAGAGGTTTTTCGGGAGTTTCGATCGTGAGCTGTGCTCGGCCGATTTCTATGCCGTTACGTATAACGATGACCTGCCGGTCGGCAGCGCTTGCAACCAGGGTTACAGGGCCGTCCTTTGAGGCTTCAGGCTGCCAGCGGTAGCTTTCCATTATACCAAGAGGATCGGCACTCTTGGTCTTGCCGGTACCCGCATCGACCGGCATGAGCATTGCGGGATGAACCACCGTTCGTGGTGCCGTGGACTTCCCGGCGATCACAACGGTCGTGCCTTTATGGGTGATGCCGAAGAGTTTGCGTGCGAACTCGGATGGCAGGTGAATACAGCCATGTGAAGACGGGTAACCAGGCAGGCCTCCTGCATGGAGGGCAACGCCGTCCCAGGTGAGGCGCTCGGAGTAAGGCATTGGGGCGTTGCCGTATTTCCTGGAGCGATGGTCCTTGTCCTTGTTCAAAATCGTGAACACGCCTGTCGGTGTTCTGTGCCCTTTTTTGCCGGTACTGACGGTGGTCACCCCGATCCGCAACCCGTTACGGTAGACATAAGCCATCTGTTCAGGCAGGCTTACCACGATGGCGATAGGTCCACCCGGTTCCAGGTTTTCTTCCCAGATGAACTCACCGGGTTTGAGGGTTTCAATCGGTGTATCCGCCGGTGACGATTGCTTCGCCCCCCAGAAAGGTACCCCATGAATTTCGGTGATCGATATCACGAGAGCGAGCATCAAAGAGCTCAGTATAAAAAAGGCTTGGGCTGTTTTTTTCATCGTATTTTCAGTTCAGTGTTGCTGTTGTGGATGCAGCTGGAAATGAAGGGGCTCTGAACTAACAAAAAGAAGGCCCTGGCACATAAGACAGTTTCCATAACAATCCCGGCAATCCTTGAGTTCCTCTTATAGGGGACGTTGTAAATAAATTATACTTTTTATGGCGTTGTATTTGCAAACGTAAGGGGAATCGGGGTGCATAGTGGTTGCTGTATTGTGATTTGCGATAAAAAATACGATAAAAAGAAGTTTGGCATTGTTGTTATATCAAAAAGTTGCAGTATTTTTCATATTAAATACTGACTGTATACGCCGACGTTCACGCGAGCCTATCTGTTAGCTCGCAGTGTTCCATGTTCCAGAATCTATGGCCGCCTCTAACAGTCGGTACACATTCCTCCATAAATGTTGACGGTATATATAGCTTTGTTGTTTTGCAGGCAAACAGTCTGAAGGTTTAGGTGTCATCTTTCAGTATTGAAATGCATGATATTTTCTGACCTTCATGTTCTCTTTTGGGCTATTGAACAACATCCCGGATTCTCATTAATGCTTTCCTGTTTTTGTCAAACAGGGAGTCATTGATGATGTGGGAATCATCCCCTACCAAAGTGATAGGGTGTTACGTCGAGTATTTGCTTCAGTTATTGTAGTGCAGTCTGTGTCGTTCTTCGAATAATTGATAAACGATAATTGAACTTCTTACTGGAGTGGCAATGGATGAAAGAAACACGATCAAGGGCTGGGATTTTGATGAGGGGGTGATAGCGAGAGCTGTGGGAGATAAAATAATGCTTAATCCTTCTCTGGATCTAACCAATGCATGTAATCTTAATTGCCCCTATTGCTATAAAGAAGAAAAGGAGTCCAAGGGTAAAAGCAGGAGAGCTAACGAGCTTTCAATAGAAGAAACATGCAAGGTTATTAAAGAATTTAAAAAGTTGGGAGCGGAAACTGTCAATATTGTTGGGGCCGGAGAGCCAACAATGGATCCGTATTTTAAGGATGTCATTAATTGTATATATGAAAATGAAATGACCTCGATGTTGTTTACCAATGGTATTGCTTTTGAGTCTCATGATGAATTGATCGACTTTTGTTATATGAGGGATGTTAGTGTTGTCTTGAAATATAATTCGCAGTCCGAGTTGATTCAGGATTTGGTGTGTGGCAGGAAAGGATACTCTAAAAAAAGGGACAAGGCACTGCTAAACCTTATGGATGCAGGCTTTAATGAGATCTTGCCAACAAGGCTCGGGCTAAACACTATGGTTTTCAAAGGAAATATTGAAGAGATACCGGCATTGCATAAGTGGTGTCGCGATAGCAATATGTATCCAATGGCCGGTGAATATATTCCATCCGGGAGAACAGCTGGGGGAGATTTTATCGGTTATGAATCGCTTACGGATTTCGGCCGTGAAGAGGGTATGGAGATTTCGTCTTTACTGATGCCTATATCTACTCGAGAGCGAAGTTTACTGTTGAATACAATATATGAAATTGATAAATCGTTGGAGATCGAGCGTTCAGAGGGGTTTGCTTATTATGGCGGTGGAGCCTGTACACAGACATTAGGTGTTTATGTGGATATACAGGGAGATATATGGCCATGTGTGGCAAAAATGTGGAAAAAAGGTTCTCAATGGATCAAGGCTCCTTTCGGGAATATACGGGAGGGAGGCAATATATCGGATATATGGGATTCGAACCGGTTTTTGAGTGAAGTTCGAGATAATTTTGACGGCTGCTGTATTTATAAAAAGAATCTACTATGATTGTTGGAGTGGCGGTGTAAAATGGTATTTCTACTAGTTGCTGGCTATACGATCAAGAGGCAGGTGGAAACTCGCTCCCTGTTTACTATAACACAAGTTTTAGGGAAGATTTTTGGTTTTGAACAGCAAATTCTGACGGCCTCTGGCCATTCAATGCACTGTGCGATCTGCGTTCATATGATTATTTTACCAATTCTTGATGACCTCACGAGTATACTCCGGGCTTAAAAACCGCTTATCATTCAGCCTTTCCAGGCAACTTGTTCCCGAATAAAACTTTCGATAAATGCATGATCGGCCAGTTTGCTGAAATCCAGTTTCAGATTGGGCTTCCATTCCCGGTTGTCGAGTACTTGTCATAAGAATTCTCTTTTTCCAGATGTTCTGAACATAAACTGTTAACAGCTCAATAGCGATAAGGTTATATATATTTTAACTATATTTTTCATTGCGGCTCATTTGTGCCAACGGTAGTGCTCATTCACGCTTACGGGCAAGTTCAAAAGGTCTAAAAGAGAGCGCTACGGTCGCTGCTCCTCACAGCCATAAATGCAGCAGTTTGGGGTTTTTTGTGGCAACAGAGACTGAACAAGCTCGTTTCAACCATCAGTTCGTCTGAACAGGAGAGCAACATGAGGCAACTTTCCTTCCTCTTCCTTATTCTTATTGTTTCATTATTTATGGCTACACCCGTGACTGCCGCGGAAAAAAACGATCGGCTCGATATCGCCAGCGGTGCCGTCCTGATTTCTGCGACGACGGAATACAACCAGAAATGGGCCGGAATGATGCTTCTGGACGGCACAACTGAAATGGGGTGGTGCAGTACGAGAAAGCTGCCTTACCCGAATACGTTTATCATCGAGTTGCCGAACAGTGTTGCCATCAAGTCGTTTTATATAGACAACACCAACGCTCAGGAAAGCGGATATCCCGGTATTTCAGCAAGGCGTTTCAAGCTGTATGTGTCGAACCAGTCTGCGAACGATGGCTTCGAACTGGTCTATGAGGGAGAGGCTTCAATGGGAGAAAGAAAAGGGTTTACCATGGAGCGCATGGTTCCCGGTCAATGGTTGAAACTCGAAGTATTATCGAACTGGGGAAATCCCGATTATACGGAAATCATGGAACTGGAAGCCTATGGTGAACCGGTAAATGCAGTGACTGCTTCCAAGCCGGTCGGGGGGGTGTATGAGACCAACTACGGTATCATGTGGCTGCGGCAGAAAGGCGTAGAGGTCGAAGGGTGTTACGACTGGGATGACGGACGGCTTGCGGGGACTACGGACGGTCGTGTTATTCGTTTTCAATGGGTGGAAAGCGGTCCACAAACCGGAACCGCCATTATGGTGCTGACGTCGGACAGAAGTTTTTTAAACGGGTTGTGGTACGAGAACAGCCGTTATCAGGGACTTTGGCATGGAAAGCGGGTAACGGACGGCCGACAACCCAAATGCCTGCAGGCATTCGTTTCAGGCATGAAAAAGGATGCGATCGGACGTTCTCTTGACGAGGTTGGCCGTGCAATCATCTACGGTATTTACTTCGATTATGACACAGCTACGATCAAACCTGATTCCGAGGAGACCTTGAATCGGGTTCTCAGGGCCATCAAGGCTCGGCCGGAGGTAAAATTGATCGTCGAGGGGCACACCGATTCCCGGGGAAGCGATACATACAATCGTGCTTTATCCGAAAAACGAGCTCAAGCCGTAGTGAACTGGCTGGTTGCCCACGGTATTGCCGAGAAGCAGTTATCGGCAAAAGGGTTTGGTGAATCCGTGCCGGTTGCCGACAACGCCAAACCTGACGGCAGAGCGTTGAACCGGCGCGTTGAAATCGCTTTGGAAGAGTAGGATCAGAACAGTCTGAACAACTACAATGCCTGATTATCTTTCGTTTTTCTTCGGGTGTTCTTCACAGTATCTTTTGATGAGAGCGAGAAACTGTCTTCCATATCGCTGCAGCTTTACTTCTCCTACTCCTGACACTGAAAGCATTGTGTCTTCGTTCATGGGATGGAGGGTGGCCATATCACGAAGGGAGCGGTCGGAAAAGACAATGTAGGGAGGAATATTCTGTTCGTCAGCGAGTTGTTTACGAAGCGCCCTGAGCTGGTCGAACAGGTCGTGATCGTAGGTTCCTGCTCCCTTGGTCATTGCTGTAGGCGCTGGGGATTCTTTTATCCGTACCATTTCAACCCTTGCCTTATTTTTGAGTATCGGAATAGCTTTCTCCTGTATGTGAAGGGCCGGGTAGAGCCCTTCGGATTTTGCGATTATTTTCTGAGCCATCAATTCGTCGATAAGCTGCCGCCAGAACTTTTTGCCGTGCGTTTTACCTACTCCGTATGTTTTGAGGCGGTCATGGCCGAAGTCACGGATTTTTTTGTTTTTGCTGCCTGTGACAATATCGACTATATGTGTCGCACCGAAGCGTTCTTCGGTTCGGGCGATCGCGGAGAGCAGCATCTGAGCCTCTACAGTGCAGTCAACCACTTCCCGGGAACCAAGGCAGATATCGCAGGAATTGCAGTTGTCGTGAGGGTACGTTTCGCCAAAATACTCGAGCAGGGTTTTCCGCCTGCAAACGGATGTCGAAGCAAATGATATCACGCGTTGCAATGCTCCTTGTGCTTTTGCACGTTCGGTTTCATCGACCATCGTGTCGATGAAAAAACGGACTTTGGGGATGTCCGATTGTGAAAAGAGCATTATGCATTGAGCGGGTTCCCCGTCGCGGCCAGCCCTGCCGGTTTCCTGATAATAATTTTCAATACTTTTTGGCAGGTCGGCATGAATGACAAAACGTATGTTCGATTTATCGATACCCATACCGAACGCTATCGTTGCAACGATAACATCGACCTCGTCTCGAATGAATGCTTCCTGGTTTTTCTTTCGTTCTTCATCGCCCAGGCCTGCATGGTAAGGGAGTACACGAAAGCCTTTTGCCTGGAGCATCGCTGTTGTCTCGTTGACGCTTTTGCGGCTGGTGCGGTAGATAATGCCGGCTTTGCCGGAGTTGTTTCTCAGGATCGAGGCAAGTTGGGCGTTGGGGTTTTCCTTGAAGCGGATGTCGTAAAGGAGGTTCGGGCGGTCAAAGGAGGCTCTGATGATAAAGGGGTTGCGCAGGCCGAGTTTATCGAGAATATCCTGCTGTACCTTGTGGGTGGCTGTTGCTGTAAATGCAGCTATTGGTGTACCGGGAAAAAGCTTGGCCAAAGCAGCGAGTGAAAGGTAGTCGGGCCGAAAATCATGACCCCATTCGGATATGCAGTGAGCTTCGTCAATTACCGCCATGCTGATATTCGTCTCTTTAAGCATGTCCTGAAAATGGTTGAGTGCAAACCGCTCAGGTGCTATATACAACAGATCGAGTGAATTAGACTGCAGGTCTTTGAGGACTAGGGATTGCTCCTCTGCAGAGAGAGTGCTGTTCAAATACGCTGCGCGGATACCGTTTGCCTTGGCACCGTCAACCTGATCCTTCATCAGTGCAATCAGTGGGCTGATTACGATGCAGGTACCGGGAAGCAGTAGTGCAGGAAGTTGATAGCAGAGTGATTTGCCTCCGCCGGTCGGCATGACGGCAAATGCGTCTTTTCGATCGAGTATAGCCTGGATAATCGATTCCTGGTTCTTACGAAACGTATGGAATCCGAATACTTTTTGCAGCGTGTCGAGCAGCTTTGTCTCGGCGGTTAAGGAGGGCTGCTCTCCTTGGGATCGAGTTGGGCGCACGGTGTCCATTGTCATGCCGGTGTATCGTTATTGTGCAGGTAAGACTTGGTATTGAATATAGAGGCTCTGCTGCAAAAGGGCAATATGAGGTGGCTTGTATAGTTCTCGTTTTCTTTTCCTATCTTGCCTCCGGTTTATGATATGATGTCTATGATGATGAATAAAGAGTGTTCTTTTACTGAAGAGATTTCGATGAATGATGATTCGAGTGAGGGTGATTCCGCCGACTGTGAGTGTTCCGGTTTGAAAGCATGGCTTCTTTCGGCTTTTCCCGCTTTTTGCAGCAGGAATTTCCGGCTGTATTTTATCGGGCAGATCGTTTCTATGATAGGTACCTGGCTGCAGATGGTGGCTCTGGGTTGGCTGGTGCTGGAAATGACCGGTTCAGCGTTCTGGGTTGGGGTTACTGCAGCAGCGTCATCACTTCCTGCGTTGTTGTTTTCTCTGTTCGGTGGGGTGATTGTTGACCGCTATGACCGGAAAACAATACTTCTCTGGACACAGATATTGTCCATGGTATTGGCTCTGGCGCTCGGTTTGTTTACCATCACAGGGGCTATCACCCTTGTGATCATCATGGAACTTGCGTTTCTGCTCGGTTGCGTAACGTCGGTTGCAACGCCTGCGCTACAGGCTTTTTTAAGTGAAATGGTGGAGCACGATCAGCTTCGTTCGGCCGTAGCGCTCAATTCCGCCATCTTGAACACGTCGCGGGTAATCGGTCCTGTCATCGCCGGCTTTATGATTTCCTATACCGGTACGGGGGGTGCGTTTTTGGCAAACGGAGTAAGCTATATTGCTGTAATTCTCGCTCTTTTTGCTATTCATACAACTACTTCTCAGGAAAAAGTAACCGATTCTGGTTCAACCCTACAGTCCATTCGTGATGGAGTGGTCTATACATGGCAGCATCCCATTATCAGGACTATCGTGCTTTTTGCTTCGGTGGTGTCTATCTTCGGCTGGTCGTTCGTGTCGATGTTGCCCGTGGTCGCCAAACAGACCTACGGTCTTGGTTCGGAAGGTATGGGGTATCTTTTTTCTGCATTGGGATTAGGGTCTCTTTCCGGTACCGTTCTGGTTTCAATAACCTCGGGTCGGGTTCGTAACAGCAGTATGGTTGTCGGTGGAAGCGTTACCTTTTCTCTTGGGCTGATCGCATTTTCTTTTGTGCAGGATGAGCGACTCGGAATGATCTTTCTTTTTATAGCAGGCATGGGTCTCCTCTCGGCTTTTGCAACCATGACCGCTACAGTGCAGTACCTTGTCGATGACCGCTATCGGGGTAGGGTCATGAGTATTTATCTGATGGTTCTGATGGGGTTCATGCCGATCGGTAATTTGGAGGTTGGCATACTTTCGGAGCTTTTCGGAACGGCCGTTGCCATCAGAGTGGGGAGTGTTGTTGTTCTTGCTACGGCACTTCTGCTTTCCTGCTCTCTGAAAGGAGTTGCCCGTGCATGGAGAGCGTATAGGGAGCCGGCTGAGTCCTGAGTTAAAGATTTTCAGGTTATCCGATAGCAAGCGAATCGATCGGTTTCACCACAGTAATGTTTTTGTTGGTAATCTTTTCTTTGCAATCTTTCCGGGAACAACCGAACGTTTCCAGCGGTTAATTCTGTCAACACAAATCACTTAAGTCTTTATAGATTGCTGATTCTGTTAGCCATAGGATATTGTGCCTCGGCACTTGCTCCGTTGCTCTATAAACGGTTCAGGGAGAACTTCGGCTGGATTGCCGTTATTTTCCCCCTGTTCATGTTTTTCGGGTTTCTGGCTCGTTATCCGCAAATTGCCGCCGGGCAGGTTATCCGGGAGTCAGGGCCATGGTTACCGTCTCTTGGCGTCAACTTCTCCTTTCTTCTCGACGGTTTGAGCCTGACCTTCTCGCTGATCATCACACTGATCGGTGCCGCTGTGTTTCTTTTTGCCGGAGCTTACATGAAAGCCTATGCGCAGACCGGCAGATTTTATGTGTATATCGGCATATTCATGACATCCATGCTGGGGCTGGTGCTCTCGGACAACATGCTTTTGATGTTTGTGTTCTGGGAACTGACCAGTATCAGTTCGTTTCTCCTTATCGGTTTCAATCACCATAAAGAGTCGTCAAGGAAAGCTGCTTTACAGGCGTTACTTGTTACAGGCGGGGGGGGGCTTGCTCTTCTCTCCGGTATCATTCTACTCTATAATGTGACCGGGAGCTTCGAGATTTCATCATTTTACGACAAAAGTGAAGCGATTATCGCTCATGAGCTGTATCCAGCGATTGTGGTGCTTGTGCTGGTCGGAGCATTTACCAAGTCGGCACAGTTTCCTTTTCATTTCTGGCTTCCCAACGCCATGGAGGCTCCTACTCCGGTCAGTGCTTATCTGCATTCGGCAACGATGGTCAAGGCGGGGATTTACCTTATAGCGAGGATGAATCATGAGATAGGTGGAACGCCACTATGGCAGGATACGATACTGATAACGGGTGCAGTGACCATGCTTTTTTCGGCCATGCTCGCCTTTAAGCAGACCGACTTGAAAAGGCTGCTCGCCTATTCAACGCTTTCGGTATTGGGGACGCTTGTGATGCTGCTCGGTATCGGTTCAAAACTGGCGATCAAGGCGTTTTTTATCTACCTTATCGCACATTCGCTGTACAAGGGAGCTCTCTTTCTCATTGCGGGAACGCTTGATCACGAAACCGGGACTCGAGATGTGAGAAAGCTGGGAGGGTTGTATAGGTTGATGCCGGTGACAACGCTTACCGCAGTTCTTGCATCGTTCTCAATGATGGGAGTGATTCCTCTTATCGGATTCATTGGCAAGGAAACGGTGTATAAATCGATTCTTGAGGTGGAATACTGGGGGACCTTTCTCATTGTTGGTGCGGTGCTCGCCCATGCGTTTGTGGTGATGGTTACCTTGTTTGTCGGATTCAAACCGTTTTGGGGAAAAATGCCTGTAACTCCAAGGCCTCCACATGAGGCGGCGCTAAAAATGCTTATCGGGCCAGGTGTGCTTGCTGTTTTGGGACTTCTCTTCGGGCTCTTTCCCAACTTTTTCATTGCCACGATGCTCGAACAGTCGGCGCAGAGCATTCTGTCTGAAACGCTCAGTCTCAAGGTTTCTATATGGGAAGGGTTCAATCTGGTCCTACTTTTAAGTTTCGTGACTCTTCTGCTCGGTGCGGTTCTCTATCTGGTGCGGGAGAAGGTTCCCGGGGTTTTACAGATATCGCTACCTGCAATCGCCAGGCCTTCGGTCTGGTATGAGATGACAATCAAGGGTATGTTGTCGTTCGCACGGATGGAGACCCGACTTGTCCAAAACGGTTATCTGCGCAACTACATCATATTTTTTGTCGTCACAACGGTTTTTCTGGTCTCTTTTCCCCTTTTTCGATCGGCAGGACAGATTACCATGGTACCGGACTTTTCAATTACTTTTTACGAGGGTGCTTTAGCATTCATCATCCTGGTTTCAACGCTGCTTCTGGTCACATCCAAGTCGAGACTCAAGTCGATTGTAGCTCTTGGCGTGCTTGGGTTTTCAATAGGTATCATTTTCGTGATCTATGGGGCCCCTGATCTTGGTCTGACAACCTTTGCAATCGAGACGCTTAACGTTGTTCTCTTCGTGCTGGTGCTCTACAAGCTTCCGGGTTTTCTGAAACTTTCCGGGTCGCTGAACAGAGTCAGAGACGCGGTTATCGCTCTGTGCGTCGGGTGCACGATGACGCTTACAGTGCTTTTTGCTTCATCGTTTGAGCTTTCGTCAGCACTAAAGCGCTTTTTTGCCGAAGCGAGCTTTCCTGACGGGAAAGGTCGTAATGTGGTAAATGTTATTCTCGTGGATTTCAGGGCGATTGACACTTTGGGAGAAATCACGGTGCTGACGGTAGCAGCGTTGGGGGTTTTTGCGCTGTTGAAACTCAGACCTGACAGGAGGAAGTGATATGTATTCCATGATTCTTGCTACCGCGTCGCGTTATCTGTTGCTTTTGTTATTGATGTTTTCGGTGTTTCTGCTGTTCCGGGGGCATAACGAACCGGGTGGTGGGTTTGTCGGTGGTCTTGTTGCAGCAGCAGCCTATGCGCTTTACTTTATCGCAAACGGCATTGAAGCGGCACGGACTATTGTCCGGTTTGAGCCCATTACGATTATTGCTGCCGGTTTGTGCACAGCCATTGCAAGCACGTTGCCGTCGCTTGTTGTCGGAGAGGTGTTCATGAAGGCAGTCTGGATCGATACGGGAATTCCTTTTGTCGGAAAAGTGGGGACGCCCCTGTTGTTCGATCTCGGAGTGTACTTTCTTGTGCTGGGTATAACGCTCTGTATCATCTTTTCGCTAGCAGAGGAGGACCGCTTATGACGTTTCTGCTTGCTGTGATTGTCGGTGCACTCTATGCTGCCGGGACCTATCTTGTATTGAGGAGAAGCATCGTCAAGGTTATTTTCGGGCTGATTTTTCTGGGTCACGCGGCCAACCTTATGATCTTTACCGTCGGAAGGCTTACCAAAGGGGTTCCTGCATTTGTGCCGGAAGGGGCGGAAATGCTTACCGAACCATTTGCCGATCCTTTGCCGCAAGCCCTCATACTTACATCGATCGTTATAGGGTTTGGCGTGCAGGCGTTTGCCCTTGTGCTTTTCAAGCGTGCCTACCTGACGCTTGGAACCGAGGACCTGGATAAAATGAGAAGCACCGACCAGCTTCCGGAGGAACGGTTATGAGCAAGATTATCATGTTGCCCATACTGCTTCCGCTCTGCACTGCGCTGATCATGATTTTCTTCCGAAGATCGGTGGCCTTACATCGTATTCTGAACGTTGTGGCAACCGCCTCGATGCTCGGGGTATCGCTGGTTATACTCGGCAGTGTGCTGTCCGAAGGAATTCTTTCATTGCAGGTCGGTGGCTGGGAAGCCCCATTCGGGATAACTCTCGTAGCCGATACACTCTCTGCTATCATGGTGGTTGCCGCGGCTCTCATTGGATTTACCACGGCACTGTATTCTCTCGGGACCATCGATGAGGAGAGGGAGCACTATTTCTACTATCCCCTTCTGCAACTGTTGCTTATGGGGATCAACGGGGCTTTCCTGACGGGAGATATCTTCAATCTCTACGTCTGGTTTGAAGTGATGCTGATCTCTTCTTTTGTACTGCTCGTGCTTGGAGGGAGACCGCAGCAGCTCGAAGGGGCAATCAAGTATGTGACGTTGAATCTTCTTTCCTCGTCGGTTTTTCTCGCCGCATCTGGGATTCTTTACGGGACTGCAGGTACGCTCAACATGGCAGACCTTGCTCTGAGGATTCCCCTGCTTGACCATCGGGAACTGCTGTCGGTGGTGGCGGTGCTTTTCATGATCACTTTCGGGGTTAAAGCGGCTATCTTTCCACTTTTTTTCTGGCTTCCTGCGTCATATCATACTCCTCCGATTGCAGTTTCCGCTATCTTTGCCGGGCTGTTGACAAAAGTGGGTGTGTATGCGATCATGCGTTTTTTCACGACTATTTTTTCGTATGATGGCGTATCGTTTATCCATCAGGTGCTGCTTGTTCTTTCTTCCTTCACGATGGTTGTTGGGGTGCTTGGTGCCGTAGTGCAGTATGACATGCGCAAGCTGCTTTCTTTTCATATCATCAGCCAGATAGGATATATGATTTTTGCTCTGGCGGTGCAGTCGCCTTTGGCTATTGCAGGAGCGCTGTTTTATATCATTCATAATATTGTCGCCAAAACAAATCTTTTCTACCTAAGCGGTCTTATCCATCGTTTAAAGGGATCCTGGGATCTCCGGGAGATCGGTGGAATCTACCGCTTTTATCCAATGCTCGGGCTGCTGTTTCTGGTTCCGGCTCTGGGTCTGGCCGGTATTCCTCCGCTATCGGGATTCTGGGCAAAGTTCGTTGTGATTAAGGCCGGGATCGACTCGGAGCACCATCTGCTGGTCGGGGTTGCTCTTGGCGTAAGCATGTTGACTTTGTTTTCCATGGTGAAGATCTGGAACGAAGCGTTCTGGAAAGATGATCCACGCGGAGAGGGCGGCGTTGAGGATGAGGGGTATCTGCGAACTCCGACCATGAAAAAAGCGGCTACCATAGTACCGATTATCATGCTCGGATTCCTGACGGTGGTGTTCGGGCTCTGGTTCGAGCCTTTTTTCAAGCTTGTGGACAGAGCGGCCTATGAATTGCTGGATGCGCGTAATTACATCAATGCGGTTATAGGAGGTCGCTCGTGAATCCCTTTCTTTTCAATATCCTTCTGGCGATAGCCTGGATGTTGCTTGTCGGTGACTTCACTGCCGGAACGTTTGTGCTTGGCATGGTTGTTGGCTATCTGATTCTATGGTTTTCGCGTTCGGCGTGGAAAGAAACAAAGTATTTTTCAAAAATACCGCTGGTAATCAAGTTTGTTCTGTACTTTCTGAAGGAATTACTCATCGCGAATCTCAGGGTGGCGTTCGATATCATTACACCGAAGGATTACATGGAGCCCGGAGTGATTGCTTTTCCGCTCGATGTCAAGACAGATGTCGAGATCACACTCTTCGCGAATCTCGTTACCCTGACCCCTGGAACGCTGAGTCTCGATGTATCTCCTGATAGAAAGACGCTCTACGTGCATGCGCTGTATGTCAAAGATGCCGTTCGGTTTTGCGATGAACTTAAAGAAGGTCTTGAAAAACGATTGATCGAGGTGATGCGATGACGTTTATAGAATGGTCCGTAGATATTTCGGTGATCATCATCGGTCTTTCGATTCTGGTGATTTTTCTGCGCCTGGTTATCGGTCCGAGCATCGAAGACCGGATTGTTTCGCTGGACCTTTTGTCGGCTAACGCGATAGCTTTCATTGCGGTCTACTCTATTCAAAAGAAGACGACAACATTCCTCGATGTGGGTATCATCGTGGCATTGCTGGCGTTTCTCGGTACGGTGGCTTTTGCATACTATCTTGGAAGGAGGGGAAGAGAATGATAGAAATTCTAAGCGGTGTTTTTTTGCTTCTGGGAACCCTTTTTATTCTTGTTTCGGCAATCGGTATCCTGAAAATGCCCGATCTCTATACCCGTATGTCGGCAACGACCAAAGCTTCAACGCTGGGTATAGGGCTGGTGCTTATCGGGACGACCGTTTACTGGCAGGATATTGGTATTGCTTTCCGAGCTGTAGCAATCATTATTTTCTTGTTTCTTACAGCACCAGTAGCTGCTCACATTATCGGCAGAGCAGCATATTTCGGCAAGGTACCCTTATGGGAAAAAACAAAAATAGATCAGTTCAAAGAGCGTATGGAAAAGGCCGATAAATGAGTTTTTGCGGTAAAGGTGTTACATTATCTTCTGTATCTGCAAAATCTTATTCCAGTTTCAATCCACAAGCAAAGGAGAGGGCTATGGCAGAAAAGAAAAGCTTGCTGAAAGAAATGAAGGAGAGTTTTTTCGTACATCCTGTCGCCGCACATTTCAGCAATGGATTGATACCGGTTGCTGTGCTTTATCTTCTGCTTACCCTTCCTTCAAGTGATCCGTTTTTCGAGCATACCGTCGAGCATCTTATCATTATCGTGCTGTTTGCGATTCCGGTATCTTTTTTTTCGGGAATTCACGACTGGACGGTGAACTACAAACGGGCTAAAACTCCTGTTTTCATGAACAAGATTCGGCTGTCGTTTGTGCTTTTCGGACTTGTTGCTTTTGCGGTGGCAATCCGCTTGACGGTTCCAGATGTGATGTACCGTAACGACTGGCTGCATTGGGTCTATATCGTGCTTCTTTTGGCGATGATGCCGGTTGTTACCCTCCTTGGTCATTACGGTGGCAAGCTTGCCGGGGCTGCAAAAATGGCGGCAGCTCGGCGAAAAAAGTGAGGCTGTTTTACCGCTAACGAGCAGATTGTTTCATAACCTAACTGAATTCCCCGTCCAGTTTTCTTTTTCTTGAAGCTTCATCGCACATTTTCATCAAAGCACATTAAAAGGACTCAACATGCTATGAGTAGAAAACATTTTTTTCCTGTTTTTACTATTGTTTCGCTTGTGATGGTATCACTTGTATCGGTACCGGATGCCTTTGCCGTCAAGACGCGCTTTGTTTTCGGCGGTGGTCCGGCGGGGGGGACTTTCCAGGTCGTTGCAAATGCAATACAGACCTACAAGCCGGTCAAAGATATAAAAGAGTTTTCGGTGAAAGCCCAGTCTTCGGCAGGTTCGATCGAAAATCTGCGCAGGGTGAATGCAGGAAAGTCGGATTTTGCCGTGGTTTATTCCGGCCATCTCTACCAGGGCAGGAATGGAATGCTCAGGCACGACCCGAAAACCTATGACAAAGTGCTGGCAGTAGGTTATCTGTACGGTGCTCCTGCCCAGTTGGTGGTGCGAAAGGGGGGCGGGGTAAGCTCCGTCGATGATCTGCAAGGCAAAAAAGTTGGGGTTGGGAATGCAGGGTCAGGTGCTTTTGCCAATTGCGAGCTGTTTTTTACCCATCTTGGATTGTGGGAAAAAATCGAGAGAAACGCCATGGGGTACAATGATGCTGCCGCGGCGTTCGGGAATCGGCAACTCGATGCATTCTGGCTCTTTACAGCTTTTCCCAGCGGGGCGGTTATTATGGCATCCCAGACAAACAGCATCGATCTTCTCAGTTTGGAAACTGCTGCGCTAAACAGCGGTTTTTATGAAAAGTATCCGTACTTCACCAAAGTCACCATTCCCGCCGGTACCTACCGAGGAGTCGATGAAGACAGGCATTCTTTTCAGGATTCGGCTCTCTGGGTGGCTAATGCAGATGTCCCCGATGATGTTGTTTATAAAATGTTATCGCTTGTCTACAGCGATGAGGGGATTGCGTATATGGTGAGCCAGAAAAAAAACTTCAGGGGGATGAGCATCGAAAACGGAGTCAATGGCATTGTAACGCCAATGCATCCCGGAGCAGTGAGGTTCTGGAGAGAGAAGGGGGTGTTGTAAGGTGTACGATCGGCTGTACAGGATTGAGCAAATCATTTTCGATCTGTTGGCAGTTGTGCTGGTTCTCTTCTATGGGTATTCGGCATTCATCCAGCCCGCACCAACCGAATACCATCGAGGTGTGTATATCTTGATCACCTATGTTCTTGTTTTCCTGCTCTACCGATCGGAATCTCATCTGATGCGTGTTGTCGATTACCTGCTGGTTGCTCTTTCTGTGTTTTCGATCGGGTACTGGATTCTGAATTTCGAGGCGATCAACTATCGAGTCGGTATGGAAACCCCTCTCGATACTGTAGTGGCGGTTATCGGGGTACTACTCGGGGTGGAACTCGCAAGAAGGGTTGTGGGTAACGTATTTGTTTTTATCGGAGCGCTTATGCTGTTCTATGGTGTTTACGGCGATTATGCCCCCGATATGTTTGCCCATGCTGGAGAGAGTTTTTCAGGTTTGTGCACCAGTATTTTTTACAAAAGTGACGGGGTGTTCGGAATAATGGCAAATGTTCTGGCCACCTACATTGTGCTTTTTGTGATTTTTGGGGCTTTTCTTGAGAAATCGGGAGCGAAACAGTTTTTTATCGACTTTCCTCTGGCAGTGTTTGGCCACAGAACAGGAGGATCTGCCAAGGTAGCTGTTATTGCAAGCGGTCTGTTCGGATCCATTTCCGGAAGTGCGATTGCCAATACGGCTTCAACCGGAACATTTACGATTCCAATGATGAAAAAGGCCGGATTTCGGTCGCATGTGGCAGGCGGAATCGAGCCTGCAGCGTCTATAGGTGGTATGTTCATGCCTCCTATTATGGGTGCCGGCGGGTTTATCATGGCTGAATTGACGGGGGTGTCTTACGCTCGAATCATGCAAGTGGCTCTTGTTCCGGCTCTGCTTTACTTTTTCAGTGTTTTTATGATGGTTCACTATGAAGCCAAAAAGCAGGGCCTTACAGGTGAGCAGTTTGGTGGAAATGCGCTCGATATCCTGAAAAAAGGATGGTATTACACCTTGCCGATCGTCATGATAACGGTTTTCATGTTTCAAGGGTTTTCACCCGGCTATGCTGCGGTTCTCGGTATTGTAAGCTGTATCGCGGTAAGCTGGTTACGTAAGGAGACGAGGATCGATGTAGCAGCGTTCAGAGAAGCTGCGCGAAAAGGCACCGAAAACAGCCTGCTCATTGGCTCGACCGTCGGAGTGATCGGAATCATTATCGGCGTACTCAACTACAGCGGAGTGGTGCTTACTTTTGCCGACATCATCATTGAACTGGCTCAAGGGCATCTTTTTTTGACGATCGGGTTCATTGCACTGGCCTCGCTGGTGCTCGGCATGGGGGTTCCTGTAACCGCAGCGTATCTTATAACCGCTGTCGTCGCCGTTCCTGCTCTGACCCATCTTGGGGTGAACTTGATTGCCGCTCACATGATTGTCTACTGGCTCTCACAGGATTCAAATGTTACCCCTCCTGTTTGTATTGCGGCATTCACCGGTGCTGCAATAGCCGAAGCGAATATGTGGAAGACCGCCTTCTCGGCTTTCAAATTTGCCAAGTTTCTTTATCTCGCTCCGTTTCTTTTCGGTTATGTTCCCGGGTTTTCACTCAACGGTTCATTATTTGATATTGTCGTCACTTTCATACTTTGTGCCGTGGGGACATGGTTTTACTCCTGGATGCTGAGCGGTATATGGCATGGAAAGGCTCCAGCGATCAACCCTGTTCGGGATGGATCAGGCGGGAGAGGCGGGAATTTATGAACTCCCTCTTGAAGTAGATCAGTGCATTGTCGAACTCTTCGACGGCGGTCATCGCCTTGTGTTTCTGCAATCTGAAAACCGGTTTCGACAGTTTGGGCGTTTGAAGGGCCGGTTTTGTCTCAAAGATTTCTGACCGAGGTTCTTCGGTATGTTGTTTTCTTGGCCATGAGAACTCTTTTTTTCTTTGTTCTCCATGACCAGTTGGTATTGATGATGATCGATACTTTTGCCGCTTGACAGCGGCGGCAAGTTTTTTTGAAAGTTATAGTAAATGTCTAACATTGCATGAGGAAATGGAGGGGATAAGGCATTCTTTTCCGATATATTGGTTTTTTTGCTTGCCAGCAATGGGCCGATCCAGTGACAATTCTAAAAAAAGTTGTTTTGAGAAAAATTCTCATACTGTTTGCACATCCTGCGTTGGAGAAATCACGGGTTAATGTCAGGCTGATTGAAGGGGTAGAGGCGATTACAGGAGTAACCTTTCATGATTTGTATGAACGCTACCCTGAGATGGATATCGATGTCAAAGCTGAACAGGACCTGTTGAAAGAACATGATATTGTCGTTTTCCAGTATCCTTTTTTTCTCTTCGGTATCCCTTCGTTGCTGAAAGAGTGGATGGACCTCGTCCTGGTACACGGATGGGCGTTTGGCCGAAAAGGCAATGCCCTGAAAGGAAAATGGATTTGCCATGTTGTTACAACCGGAGGCAGTAAAGCTTCGTATTCAAAAGGTGGTTACAATCGGTTTACCATGAAGGAGCTGCTTGCTCCTCTCGAACAGGCAGCGCATCTTTGCGGTATGCGTTATCTTCCCCCTTTCGTGATTCATGGTACCAACGTCATGAAACCGGACGTTATAAAAGAGCAGGTCAAACATTACCGGACGATTTTGAAATTGCTTACCGATCAGACATTCGATCCAGTGGGTCTATGCAGCCAGGAAAATCTCAATGATCAAATCAGGAGAGGATAAGGGGGCATTGGTATATGGATAGTGGAGGATTTTTTTTTCAGGCGTTTGTTTATCTGACTGCTGCCGTTGTTTCTGTGCCGATAGCTAAAAAGCTTGGTCTCGGTTCTGTACTGGGTTACCTGATAGCAGGGGTCATTATTGGTCCCTTTGTGCTGGGGTTGGTCGGCAGTGAGGGGCAGAGTGTCATGCAGTTCGCCGAGTTCGGCATCATCATGATGCTTTTCCTGATCGGACTCGAACTCCAACCGTCGATGATCTGGAAACTCAAGGGGTCCATTCTTGGTATGGGGGGTGCCCAGGTAACGGCAACTGCATTGCTGCTGATGGCCATTGCCTTGTTTTTTGGCTTGCAGTGGCAGACTGCCCTTGCACTTGGACTTGTCCTGGCTCTTTCCTCAACCGCTATTGTACTGCAGACCCTGCATGAGAAAGGTTTGATGCAAACGGACGGAGGGCAGAACTCTTTTTCGGTACTGCTTTTTCAGGATATCGCGATCATACCGATACTCGCCATTCTGCCGCTACTCGCAACCGCTCAGGCATCGTCTTCGGCCGTCCATGGAGACGGCGGTCATGCTGGCGGGACGACATGGATAGAAGGGTTGCCGCTCTGGGGGCAAACAACGTTGGTTCTTGGCGTTGTGGCCGGTATTGTTCTTGTCGGAAAATACCTGATCAACCCGTTATTTCGGCTTATTGCGAAGACACGTCTCCGTGAGCTTTTTACCGCGGCTGCCCTGTTGCTGGTTATCTCGATTACCATTCTCATGGGTAAAGTCGGTCTGAGTCCGGCTTTGGGTACATTCATCGCTGGTGTGGTACTGGCACAAAGTGAATATCGTCATGAACTTGAAACCAATATCGAGCCTTTCAAGGGACTGCTTCTAGGGCTGTTTTTCATCTCTGTCGGTGCATCGATCGATTTCGAGGTTATTGCCGCCAATCCAGCTTTGATTCTGCAGCTGGTAGCGGCATTGCTGTTGCTCAAGTTCTTTGTGCTGGCTGGCATAGGGCGGATGTTCGGGATGAGCTTCGATAACATCCTTCTTTTTGCTCTGGCTCTTGCAGAAGGAGGAGAGTTTGCGTTCGTTCTTTTTTCATTCGGATTGAACAACGGGGTTTTTGAAGCATCTTTGGTCAACCCGCTGATTGCGGTTGTTGCGCTCAGCATGGCCATGACTCCCCTTTTGGTGTTGCTCAATGAAAAATTTGTTCAACCGAGGTTCGGTACAGTGGAGAAAGAAAAAAAGAGTCCCGATACGATAGACCTGGACCGCAAAAGCAGTGTTATCATAGCAGGGTTCGGTATGGTCGGCAGTACTGTCGGGAGGTTCATGCAAGCCAATGACGAGGAGGCAACCTATCTGGATACCGATCCGGATAACGTTGACCTGCTGCGCAAAATGGGGTTGCAGGTTTTTTACGGAGATGCTTCGCGCAGTGATCTGTTGCAGGCGGCGGGAGCGGCTGAAGCAGAATTGCTTGTTATCGCTGTGGGCAATGCAGAAAAAGCCCTGGAAATTGCAGGGACAGCTCGTAAATATTTTCCTCATCTCGAGATCATAGCGCGGACAAGTGATTGGGAAGAGTCATTCGAAATGATCGGCATGGGGGTGAAAAACGTCTACCTCGATACCCTTGATGTCGCACTGCGCATGGGCGGCGATGCTTTGAGCAGGCTTGGACATAGGAGGTATCATGTCATGAGGGCGATGAAGACGTTCCGTCGTTACGAAGAGCGGCATCTGCACGAGCTTGCCGAGATAAGACACGACAAAAAAGAGCTCATGCGTGCAACGAAGCTACGGATAGAGGATCTCGAACAACTGATGCTCAAAGAGAAAGAAGAGCTCCACAAGGACAAGGATCTGGGGTGGGACGCATCGGGCCATATAGCTGACGACGGACATATGCGAAGCTGAGTGACAGGCTTGTTGAATTGTTGATCTGTTTATTTGTTGTTTGGGAGAGGGAAACAGTTCAGCAACTCACCGATTCAATAAATCAACAGCACTTTCCTGTTTTTGACTTTTACCTTTTGACCTTTGACTTTTTCTGAGCTACTTCTTCCAGAACGAGGGGTAGAACATCACCATGACGGTAAACATCTCAAGACGCCCTGTCAGCATGTTGAACGAGAGAAACCACTTGCCTGCTGCTGAGATATGTGAATAGGTATGCGCAGGGCCAATCTCTCCGAAGCCGGGTCCGATGTTGAAGAGTGCGGCGATAACCGCGCTTATGGCGCTGTAGAAATCCATACCGTCGATCAGCGTCAAGATTGCGCTGCCGACAAATATCATGAAGATGTTCAGAATGAAATAACTGATTGCCAGTGTGACGACTGAAGGGTCGGCATTTTTCTGATTGATTTTTATCGGAACTACAGCCAAGGGCTGCAGGAACTTCCTGCCTGTGGCGTAGAGATATTTGCAGATTATTTCGTAGTGTACCACCTTGATACCGCTGGTGGTTGAACCTGCGCTTGCACCGATCATGCAGGCGATCATGATGAGCATCTGAGCCGACTGAGGCCAAAGCTCATAATCGGCAGTAGTGAAGCCCGTTGTCGTCAGGATCGAGACAACCTGAAATGTAGCATATCGAATTGAATCGAAAATACCGCTGTAGCTTCCGGTTATCCAGAGAATCAGCGCGGTGAGCAGGCTGAGAAAAACAACAAATCCAATATACCATCGTATCTCTGTATTTTCTCTGACGGGTTCCCAATCCTTTTTCAGGATGTGATAGTGCATCATGAATGTCATGCCTCCCAGAAACATGAAGATGACGGTGATCCAATCTATCCAGGCGCTGTTATAATAGCCGATGCTGCTGTTCTTTGTCGAATAGCCCGAGGTCGAAACAGTACCAAAAGCATGGCAAAGGGAGTCGAAAAGCGGCATGCCTGCAAGAAGCAGAAGGAGTGACTGGATAAGAATAAGCGCAAGATAGATTCCCCAGAGCCATACAGCGGTCTGCTTGACGCGGGGAAGAAATTTTTCGCCGGTTATGACCTGGCCTGGATCAGCTTCCGCTTTGTAGAGCTGCATGCCTCCTATACCGAGAAGAGGAAGAATGATTATGGTAACCATGATGAACCCCATGCCTCCGATGAGATGGGTGGTGCTTCGCCAGAAAAGCAGCCCGTGAGGTACGGCTTCGATGTCGTCGAGAATAGTGGCACCAGTAGTGGTATAACCCGACATCATTTCAAAAAATGCGTCGGTGAATGATGGAATGGTTCCGTGAATCATGAACGGAATTGCCGAAACGGATGATACAAGAATCCAGCCGAAGGTGACGATGAAAAGACCGTCCTTCAATGTCAGATCGCGGTATTTGCGGTAACTCCACCACAGAGGCAGTCCTATACCGACCGTTACACCCATTGCTATAGCCAGTGAGAGGGCATCACCGTCGTTGTAGATCAGGGCGCATGCGAGAGGAAGGAGCATGGTACTGCCTATAAAGATAAGAAGAGCTCCAAGAACATTGAATATAGCGGGAAAGTTCATTGAGCGAAAGCAGGTTTCTTTGGTGTGTTATTTGAAAAGTTCTCTTGCGTCTTTTAGACTTTTTGTTGCCGAAACCACAACAGCGAGATCGTTTGGTTCAATAACCGTGTGTTCATCCGTCAGTTCACACCCCCCATTGCGTACCACGCCGGCAATGAGGATCTGTTTTTCCTGCAGCATGGAGCGCATTTTTTTTAACGGCTTTTTTGTGATTTGAGACTTTGGCGCAGCTGCAAGTTCGATGACTTCCGCGTCGACTCCATGCAGATGTGCGAGTGAGAAAAGTTCCCCCATTCGGATAAACTTCATGATTTCATCCGCAGCGGAAATCTTTTTGTTGAGAGCGACATCAAGGCCGATCGTCGATGCCAGGACAAGATAGTCTTCTTTTTTTACCAAGGCGATGGTTTTACCGACTTTTGCATTTGCATCGACATTGGACCTGTTCATGATATGCTTGGCAAGCAGGCAGCTGATAATGTTTGTTTCATTGTTGCCGGTGGTTGCGATGAAGCTGTCCATTTCCATCAAACCGCCAAGCACCATAACATTGACATCGGTGCCGTCACCAAGCAGGACATCGGTGTTTTTCAGCGTGGAGGCAAGTTCTTCGGCGTGTTCCTTGTCGTTTTCTATGAGGGTTATTTTAACGGTTTTTCCAAGTAGCTCGGCTACCCTCGCTCCAACCATTCCGCCTCCAACGATCATGACCTTGTGAATGCTTTGCTCACGCATATCCATGAGATTCATCAGCTGCGGAAGGTTTTTTTCATGCAGCATGATAAATACCTGATCGTTGGGAAGAATTGTGTCGTCTTCACCGGGGATGATGGTGGCGATGCCCCTTGCGACAGCAACGATCTTGAACCGGAAATCATTGTGCAAAAGGTCGATCTCTTTAAGCGTTTTGTTGACTATCGGGCTATCCGGGTTGACACGCATAGCGACCACTTTCATCTGCCCCTCACCGATATCGACGACGTCATTTGCCGAGGCTCTCATGACAAGGCGTGCCATTTCCTGTGCAACCAGTTCTTCGGGGTGAATGACCAGATCTATCTTGAAATCGTTTTTATTGAGAAACGAGTTCTCGTAGCCATATTCAGGGGAACGAACACGGGCAACTTTGCGGGGTATACCTAAACGGTCGGCTATGATAGATGCTATCATATTGACCGAATCTTCATTTGTAACCGCTATCAGCAAGTCCATGGTCTCCGCTTTTGCCCGTTGCCAGCAGGCTAGTTCCATGGCATTACCTTCTATAATTTTCGCGTCGATCTTATCGTTGACGCTGCTTATCAGCTGAGGGCTCGATTCGATTACCGTAACACCGTATCCATCATGAACAAGGCGTTGCGTCAGATGAAGTCCTACTCCTCCCAGGCCGATTACCAATATGTTTTTAACACTCATTCTTTGTTGTTCGGATAACAATTCCCAACGAAATGATAGAAAAATAATCTACAAAAAATAAAATCTGCAGATAACTTTATCGGTTTCTTCCTCAACGATGCCTGGATTACATGGTTGAACATTTCAGAAAAATCAGAAACGTCAATGCTACATTTGCTGTTGTTTCCAGTTCGGGTGGACCCTTGAAGAGGTGCGGAGAATATGGTAGACGATGTGTTTTTTTCCGGTGGTCTGGTTGAAAATTTCATTGTCACCGTCATAAAATTCTTCATGCAGATGGAAATGATTGAACTCGGAGAGGTATTGTTCTACCCACTGTTTTTGGCAGAAACTGTAATGCTTCAAAGGGTCAAGATAGTTTACGGGACGAAGAATGAACTCTCCTCTGATTTCTTCGGCTGGCTCTCCTTCCATGCGAACCGGCCCGAGTGCAACGTAACTTCTGCTTTTGGGGTCGAACCAGCGTTTGTTTTGCAGCAGGATGGGACGGGTGGTAAATCCGAAGTTCAACTCGTCCGGATTGTTCGGATTATCAAGGCCGCCCATTGCATACACTTTATCGTTCCAGCTTTCATCCCATGAAATCTCCATTTCTGCGGGTCTATCCTTGCAGCGTTTGTCAATGGTGTAGCGGTGTTCGGATCTCCAGGCAGCTGCACGGACAAATGCGAGAACGCTTCCCCTGAGTTCACCGCCGTAACGTTCAGCCAGGGCGGCCTGTTCAGGATACGCCTCTCTTTTCTGGATTTCGACCAGCGTTACCCAGGCCCACTCCACCGCCGAGAGATCATGAGGATCAAGAAAGGCTTTCAGGGTAACGTGATAATAGGTTTTTGCCGTTGCCTCACGTTCGATAGGATAAAGGAAAAATGCCAATAAAAAGGAGGCTACGACAAATACTTTATTCCGTTTTGTCATACGAAAGATACCGTGTTGCGGTTATTCAAAGGAAGCTACATTTTTTTTATGAATCATAAGATCCATCAATGGGTTCATAAGGGATCTTCAAACAACAATGAAACGGTTATTATAGCAATAGCAGTTATTGCCAGGTGACAAAAAGCTACCGCTCTCTTCTTGAGGGTCTGGTGCTCTACGTTCTCTCTGTTCAGATTTTCTGCCCAGGCTGATCTTGGCACCGAACAGGTTGCGTTGGAGTGGACCTCGGGTGGAGTGTTCTCTATGCTATCGATGAGGATACAAAAACAGTGCTTTACCGGAGGCCGCAGACCATTGTTTTTACTAAAGATATTACTTGTTTTTCTGGGCAGATTCCTTTATGGCCGAACCGGCTGATTCAACATCCTTTCCAACGCCTTCAATAGTATTGCATGAGGAAATAGTGAGAAGAAGTGCGATGTTCAGTACAAAAACGATCTGTTTCATAAAAGTCCTACTCTGATTGCTTTGCAGAAATTGCTTGCATGTGCAACATAACGGTCGTTTGCGGTTCAAGGTGAAAATTTAGGAAACGATCGGAATTCTGGCAACCGGTTTGTCGTTCTTTTCTGATGCGCGGGAGGAGGTGACGGTTGGTTTGTGGTGTCGTTCTGTCCTTCTGTTCCTTTTGCAGCTTTTACACATCGACCGTTGCGGAAGTTTCTTCTTTGGTTTTAAACTCGACAACAAGCCATTTGTCTTCATAATTGGCGCTCATGACGCGGAGTCCTGCAAGAAAAGCAGGGAGTACGACCCCTTTCTGGTAGTTGCCGATGCGGATAGTCATGAGTTCGCCTACCTGTACGATGTTTGCTTCCATGTTGTTGTCGAAAACGAAAGGCACACGGAGTTTCATGATGTAATGCCCATCGCTTTTTTTCTGGATATCCACATGTTCTTCCCGGTAAAAAATTTCCATGGGGCTGGTGGCACTGTAGATGATATTTCCCACATTTTCAAGCATGTCGAGGCCCACAACCTCTTTTCTAAACAAAGGAACTTTCGCGATCGGGATCGGTGAGAAGGTTTTTTCGATCTGATCGATATATTTTTTCTGGATCTCTTTCCATTCGCTGAGATACTGTCCGTCAACTTCCTCGAAAAAAACACGGTTGATGACGATCTGATCGACCGTTATTCCATAAAGGTTGAGATAGGTGAGAGCGCGCATGGACTCCTTGATGACCATTTTTTCGGGATTCATGACCAGGCGTACAGTTGTTTTGGTGCTGTCCGACAGAAGATCTATGATGCCATCAACGGAAGAAAAAAGATTATCGACCTGGTTGTAAACCTCCTCTTCAGGCACGATATCCCGCAATTTGCCGACGCGTTTCGAGATGGGGCGGATAACCGGTTTTACCACATACTTTTCCATGTTGCGGATGAGCTTGAGCATCCAGCCAAAAGTTTCCGGAATCGAAAGCAGGCGAAGCGTTTCTCCGGTAGGCGCGCAGTCAACTACGAGGAGGTCATAGTCGTTCGACTCGTTGTATTTCTTGATATAGGAGAGAGAAAAGAGCTCTTCCATACCGGGAAGAACGCCCATTTCCTCGACATAAATGTCTTTTATTCCCTGCACTTCCATGAGATGTGCGAAGTGCTCTCGGACAATTTCCCAATTGAGGGTCAAGTCTCCATAGACGCTGACTTCCTGACCATAAAGATTATCGGCAATTTTAACCGGGGCAGCTCCAAGTTCAATATCGAAAGAGTCTCCAAGGCTGTGAGCGGGGTCGGTTGAAATGACCAGGGTTTTATGTCCTGCTTTCGAGGCTTTTAGTGCTGTCGCTGCAGCGATGGTTGTTTTACCGACCCCGCCTTTTCCGGTGAAAACAATATTTCTCATGGTTGCTCCCGTTGAGTTTGCGCCTACGATCGATAAAAGAACAACCGTTTTGTCCTGTAGAAAATTCTCAGGTGAAAAGGCTTCATAAGCCCGGGAAAAACAAAGAGAGCATTGATAGAGTTGCTTAACAGACGTAAAGCCTATAAGAACTCTACAAGGTCATCCAGTGCTTTTCTCTTTTTAGGAAATGGTTGTGCGTCGGGAGATGCAAAACCGAGCGGGGTGAACGTGAATATCTCCTCGTTTTCTTCAAGACCAAGTGCTTTTCGCAAAAGATCGGGCTTGAAAGCGGCAATCCAGCAGGTGGCAATGCCTTCCCAGGTTGCTGCAAGGATGATATGGTCCATGGCGATTGCAAGATCGGTTTCGATCGAATTATAGCCGTCGTGACGCCTCACCCAGGCTTCGTCTCGTTTCCCGGTAACAAAAAGCAGGTGAGGGGCGGTCTGAATCCAGTCTGCAGGATAACAGGGGTAAATTTCAGCAAGTTTTTCCGGTGAACTGACCACCTTGAATGTCCAGGGTTGGATGTTTTTGGCTGAAGGAGCCATTTGCCCTGCGGAAAGAATTCGCAGAAGAATCTCGTTCGGTATCGGTTTGTCCTTACTGTAGCTTCTGAGGCTGCTGCGGTTCTTTACCAGTTCGTAGATGTCCATCATGCTTGTTCTCCTTTGGCCAGTTCTTTGAAGTTTTTAAGTGCTTTCGGGGATCCTATTGCAATGATAGTTGCTTTTTTCTGAATAACTTCGGACGGTTTTGGCGTCGAATGTATCTCTCCTTCAGGGAGCTTGTAGCCAACCAGATTGATCTGGTAGTTGTTGTAGAGGTCGGCTTCGCGGAACGTCTTGCCTGATAGTGACGATGTTTCAGTGATTATGAACTGGGCGATCTGAAGGTCAAGTTGATTCGCGTCGCTGAGTTCGTCGAGATACTGGGCAAGGTCGGGTTCAATCAGCATGTTTGCCATTTTGCGTCCGGCTGACTGGTAGAGCAGTACAACGTGCTCTGCCCCGGCTCGAAGCATCTTGTTTTCCGATTCTTCACAATCGGCTCTGGCAATGATGTGCAGGGACGGTTTAAGGGTTCTGGCGGTCAGTACTATAAAGACGTTTTCTGCATCGGTGCTAGCTGAGGCAATCAGCCCTTTTGCTTTGTTGATCCCGGCGTTCTTTAACACTTTTTCATCTGCAGCGTTGCCTTTTATCGCGACGTACTCGAGCTTGCGGGCAAGCTCGACCTGCTCGTCAAGGGTATCGATCACGACAAAGGGGATTTTTTTGGCATATAGCTCGCTGGCGACATTTGATCCTAAACGGCCGTAGCCGCAGATAATGTAATGGTTATCGAGGTTAAGGAGCATACGATGGTTTCGTTGTTGTTCCCAGTGCGAATGCCATTCTCCTGAAAGGAAAAAAGCTGCGACACTGCTTAATGTAAAGAAAAATAAGCTTGTTCCTCCGATGATCAGTGCCAGCGTGAACAGTCGCCCTGTTTCAGAGAGGGTATGAACTTCGCTGAAGCCGACGGTGCTGAGCGTAATGACCGTCATATATAGCGCATCGACAGGCGTCATGTCCTCGATATAGATATAACCGGATACCCCTATCCAGATAAGAAAGAAGAGGCTGATAATCGAAATCGAGAAACGGCGGAATGTTGTGAGCTGCTGCGTATCTCTGCTCAATGAAAAAGCAAATTATTAGTGGAATGCAAAAAACTGTTTGGAAATCATGCAGGCTGTATTTTACCAAAATCCTTTGAAATGCTTTGAAACATCTTGTTTGTTGCAGTTTGCATGATAAAAGACATTCCGGCATTGGTCATGTTTTTGATGACATTTTCCGGTATGATTCTGAACGCGGGATAAAGCATGAACCTGACATTGATTTTCAGATCAAAGTCTACTTTTGTTTGTGCCTTTTTATGGGGGTGCACATACATTTCTGCAAAGGCCCTGCCTTCAAAAATATAGTTTTTGGGGTCATCGATCGCTGTATCGGTAGGATAGTGCTCCCAGATGATTTTTTTACCGACGGTACTTTCATGAATGATATTTTCGGGAATATTGTCCGGATCCATATCTTCATACTCATCCGGTAAAATAACCATCAGTTCCTGCTTTTCCTCAATAAAGAAGATAACGTCAAACGGGTTGTTTTGGGGATCGGTTACCCGAAAATGCCATTTATAGATATTATCTATATCGGTTTTTTCCACTTCGTAGCAGAAGGGATTGAACTCAAGGATTCTTTTGTGGTTAGAGAGATAGTCAACAGTTTCATGAAACTCCCCATGAAAAATCCATTCGCCCTTGCTTTTGCCTGTTGCTTTAATTTCAAAGTTGTTGTTCATCGTCTTCTTTATGATCAGCTTACAACGCTTTTGCAAATATACCAAAATGGTTGCAATCAAGCTCGTTATTGACGCTCTTCCTGCAGGCGTACAGTTTGTTCGTGAAGTTTGAGGGCTTCTATGACTTCATCGAGGTTGCCTTCGAGTATCTGGGGCAGAGCATGACTTGTAAAGCCGATACGATGGTCGGTTACCCTCGATTGCGGGAAATTGTAGGTGCGGATTTTGGCGCTGCGATCACCGGTTGTAACCATCGATCTGCGAAGATCGGCCCGCTCCTTGTTTTTTTCTGCAAGCTGCATGTCGTAGAGCTTCGCCCGAAGCATTTTCAATGACCGTTCACGGTTTTGAAGCTGGGATCGTTCTTCCTGGCAGGCCACTACAATTCCGGTCGGAATGTGGGTGATACGGACCGCCGTTTCAACTTTGTTGACATTTTGGCCGCCTTTTCCTCCGCTTCGGAAAGTATCCATATGAAGATCCTCCTTGCGGATCTCGATGTCGACCTCTTCGGCTTCAGGGAGAACCGCCACGCTTGCTGCAGAAGTGTGAATTCTTCCCTGGGTCTCTGTTTCCGGTACTCTCTGGACGCGATGTACTCCGCTTTCAAACTTCATGGTTCCATAGACATCGTGACCGCTTATACTGAGCATGGCTTCCTTGCAGGCGCCAGGTATGCTTGCTTCGCTGAATTCCATTACCTCGTATTTCCAGCCGTTCCGTTCCGCGAACTTTTGATACATCCGTAAAAGATCGGTGGCAAAAAGAGCGGCTTCGTCACCTCCGGTTCCTGCACGTATTTCAATGATGACATTCCTTGAATCGGCTTCATCCTTCGGCAGAAGCAGCAGTTTCAGCTGCTGCTCGAGTTCAGGCGCGCGCTCCTGAAGTGTCTCAAGTTCGGCCTGAGCAAGCGCTTTCATTTCAGGATCGGTTTCCTGTTTTACCATCTGGCGTACCTCTTCGAGCTGCAGCTTGTTGGATTTATAGCTGTCGAATGCCCGGACGATCTCTTTCAGGTCACTATACTCCTTGTTGAGCTTTCTGAATCTTTGCTGATCGGCAATGACTTCAGGATCGGAAAGCTGTTCTTCGACGCGGAGGTACTTGTCCTTTATGGACTCAAGTTTATCAAGCATAATCGAGTTCCTGCTCCCTGTACCCTTTGCTCAGGGGTTGATGATGTCATTGATAATAAAAAATAAAAAGAGCGTCAGGAGCAATGCCATACCGATCTGCTGAATCCTCATTTTCAGCTGAAAAGGAATCTCTCGACCTATAATGCCTTCAATGGCGTTAAGCACAAATTGCCCACCATCCAGAGCCGGAATGGGAAGGATATTGATGAAGGCAAGAGAGATCGACAAGAGGGCTAAAAAGTAAAGAAAACTGCTCAGTCCCTGTTCGGCACTCTGGTTGGCTATCCTCGCGATTTTGATCGGTCCACCAAGGGATTTGCGGAAATCTTCCTTGCCGGTCAGGATTTTGCCAAACCCTTGTACGGTTGTTACGGTTAGGTTCCACGTTTGTTCCAGACCGTAGGTGGTTGCATCAGCCAGGTTAAGTTGCCGGTGGTCTATGACGAGTGTTTGTTTCAGTGCTATACCGATTTTTCCGGTGGATGTCGGGACAATATCTGAAACGGTCTGCGTTCCGAATTCCCGGATTTTCGAAACATCGACCGTACCGTCATCGGCTGGAGGGGCAAGGTACTTCCATGCGACCGATATTGTTTGTCCGGGGTTTGCGGAGATGATGTCGACAACTTCAGTCCAGTCATGAATAGGTTCGTCATTGATCGCGGTAATGAGTGCTCCCGGTTTCAATCCCGCTTTTTCCGCAGGCTGGTTGCCAAGTACCTGATCGATTACCGGAGCCATCAGCGGGCGTATGCCAAGAGCCTGGTTTTCGTTGATACGGGTAAGTATGTCGGCAGGTGCACGCAGTGTTTTGCGGTTTTCATCTTGCAGTACAGTATAGGTCAGGGTCTGACCTGCAAAATTTTTCGGAGAAAGTACTTCTTCCCAGTACTGTACAGGTTGACCGTTCACTGCAACAAAGCGGTCACCGGTTTGCATGCCCATCGATTCATAAACCGAACCTTCTTCAACATAGGCGGGATTGACCACGGAGGTTCTGCTTTCTCCGAAAACCGAAGCCATGGCGATAAATATGGCCGCGGCAAGAATCATGTTCATGGCCACACCGCCAGCAAGGACAATGAGCCTTTGCCAGACAGGCTTCGCCCGAAACTCCCACGGTTCGGGTTCGGATTTCTGGAAATCGGTGTCGAGGCTTTCGTCCACCATACCGGCTATTTTCACGTATCCGCCCAGGGGGAAAGCGCCAATGCCATATTCCGTGTCTCCGATTTTCTTTTTCCAGAGACGAAGGTTATAAAAATCAAACCCGATGTAGAACTTGTCTACCCGCATACCGAAAAGCTTGGCTGCAAGAAAGTGCCCGAGCTCATGTGCGGTAACAAGAATGAAAATCGCGATGATAAAATAAAACGTCGTGCTTAAAAAGTCCATGATCTATTTTGTTTCCTTCAAGACTGGCTATTCCATAAGCCGTTCATAACGGTGGTTTTGGAATGCCGATTCATATTATCGTTATATAAGTACAAAAAAGCTATACTGTCATCGCTACCGCCTTATCGCGAGCCCATTTGTCGGCAGCCAGATACTCTTCAAGAGAGGATGGTGCATATGCATCATGTTCCTGCATTGTCTTGTCGACAATTGCAGGTATGTCGGTAAATCCTATTTTCTTGTCGAGGAATGCGGCAACAGCGACTTCATTTGCCGCATTGAGTACGGCCGGAAACGTCTGGCCGGCTTTCAACGCTTCGAATGCAAGACGAAGTGCCGGAAAGCGATCCATGTCCGGTTGTTCGAACGTGAGTGTTCCAACCTGAGTCAAATCGAGCTTTTTAATACCGCTTTCACACCGTTCGGGCCAGGAGATTGCATAGGCTATGGGGGCTCGCATGTCCGGAGCGCCAAGCTGTGCCATGACACAGCCGTCTATATATTCTACCATCGAATGAATGATGCTCTGTGGATGAACCACCACACCTATTTTTTCTACAGGCATGTCGAAAAGCCAGTGGGCTTCGATAACTTCCAGTCCTTTGTTCATCAACGTGGCGGAATCGATGGTTATTTTTGCCCCCATGGACCACTGTGGATGCTTCAGCGCTTTTTCAGGCCCTACACCGTGCAGTTCCGATGCGGAGGTTTGCCTGAACGGCCCTCCCGATGCAGTCAGAATAATGCGCTCAATATCTTCAGCCCTGTGTCCGGTAAGTGATTGGAAGATTGCGGAATGTTCACTGTCTACCGGGAGAAGGGTGACATTATGTTGTTTTACCAGATCCGAAACAAGCTGTCCGGCGACTACCAGCGTTTCCTTATTGGCTAAAGCGATATCTTTGCCCGCTTGTATTGCCCTGATGGTTGGTACAAGACCTGCCGCACCGACAATGGCCGATACAACCATGTCCGAGCCTTCTGCAGCGCCTACCACAGCAGCGCCTTCTATACCCCAGTGTATTTCGGGTTTATCGGAACCGAGCAGTTCTTGCAATTGCTCGGCCGAGTCTTCATCCCTGACAGAAACGATGTCCGGTTTGAACTCCTTGATCTGCTCTGCAAGCAGGTTGACGTCATGGCCTTCGGCAAGGCTTGCTACGTTGAATTTTTCAGGATGTTGCCGGACGACATCAAGTGTGCTCAAACCGATAGATCCGGTACTGCCGAGGATGGATAATGATTTCATGGTGTTGGAATATTGCTTTAAATCACTGGGATTCCGGCCTGAATTTATACTTTTTCAAGACGGGTTACAAATTATTCAGGTTAGCGCAATGTCGTCGTTTTGTAAAAAAGTTTTGATCTTGAACGGAAAAGTCGTATACTATCGTCCCTTTGGTATGGGTCTCTAGCTCAGTTGGTTAGAGCGACTGGTTTACACCCAGTAGGTCGGGGGTTCGACTCCCTCGGGACCCACTCTTTTTTCTCTCTGCACCGGTGAAGGTACACTCCAATATTTCCGAAGTCCATCCTTTTTGCCTTCATTCACGGATCTGCTTACTAAATTTATCCGCCAGAAACGTTGTTTTCTCCATCTGCATCAGGTTCTCTGTGCCGGTTATGCTTTTTATCCGGTATTCAACAAAAGAAGTGACAGTTATTAAAATATTACTGGCAAGCTGAGTACGGGAAGAAATAGGCGGTGCCTATCTGTCTGATAAGGCAATCAGGATTTGCGACAACAGAGGTTGTTAACAAAGCCGCTTATATCAATACATTAAAACCGGTTCGAGTATGATCTGGTTGTTTTTCTATCACATCCAGCGAGGATACTTTTGATGCTGGTGGTCCGATCTTTGTATCGTTGAGCAGTTCATCGACAAGCCCGTCAGGACCTTGAGCGTCAATTTGAACCGTTCCGTCGGGCATATTTCTTACCCATCCACTTAATCCCAGGCGAGAAGCCGAGCGTTCCACAAACATTCTGAAGCCTACTCCCTGTACCAGACCGTATACTGTAACAAGAACGCGTTTTTCCATTGTTATTGACCATGGCTATCATCAGCCATGCCTCCCTGCGAATTTCACAAGGCAGACACGGCGATGAAAAGGAAGACATCTGTCAGCTTTCGCCTGAATTTTTGTTTTGCTTTATCTTTTCAACAGCTTCTTCAAGAGTGCGAAGCTCGTCTGCGTCGACATCTTGTTGCCCATTGTGAGTTGGCTTTTCTTCTCTCTCCACTACCTTCTCTCCGCACTCATGGGCTATGCTGTGGAATGAGTTTCCAGCTGGTCTTTTGCCAAGAATTTCCTCAATTTTACAATAGTGAAGCACTTCCTTGTCAAGCAGTTCCTTTGCAAGCAGTTCAAGCTTGTCGCTGTTACCGGTCAGTATCTCTCGAACCTGTTTCTGCGCCTTATCGATAATCGAGTGGACCTCTTCGTCGATAAGACGGGCGGTATGCTCGCTATATTTCTTGTCAACACCAGGACCACCGTAGTAGGGATTATTGCTTTCGAAGTAAGATATGTTGCCCAGCTTTTCGCTCATGCCGTAAACGACAACCATGTTATAGGCTATTTCGGTCACTTTTTCCAAATCGTTCTGGGCTCCGGTTGAAATCTCGTCAAAGATGATTTCTTCTGCGATTCTTCCTCCAAGCAAGCCACAAATTCGCGAAAAAAGCTCCTTCTTTGTCATGAGGTAGCGGTCTTCAAGAGGCAGGTTCATCGTGTATCCCAACGCGCTCATGCCTCGGGGGACGATGGATATTTTTTGCACGGCATCGTTTTCCGCCATCATCCAGCTGATGATGGCATGGCCTGACTCGTGATAGGCAACAACCTTTTTTTCTTGCGGGTTGATAACTTTGTTCTTTTTTTCCAGCCCTGCAACGACACGCTCAATAGCATCTTCAAAATCTTTCATCTCGATGCTTTGTTTGCCTCTCCTCGATGCAAGCAAAGCTGCCTCGTTTGCGGCATTGGCTATTTCTGCTCCGGCAAATCCGGGTGTTTGTGATGCCAGCACCTTGAGATTGACGTCGGGTGAAAGAGAGAGTTTCTTGGTGTGAACCCTGAACGTATCGATACGGCCTTTCTGATCCGGTTTATCGACCATGATCTGGCGATCGAATCTTCCCGGGCGGAGCAGAGCGTTATCCAGTACGTCCGGCCGGTTGGTTGCTGCCATGAGGATGACTCCCTTGTCGGTTGCAAAACCATCCATTTCAACCAGCAGCTGGTTCAGGGTATTCTCTCGTTCGTCGTTGGCTCCCATCATCATGCCTTTACCCCGGCTCCGGCCAACGGCATCAATTTCATCGATAAAGATGATACAGGGAGCTTTTTCTTTGGCCTGGCGGAAAAGATCCCGGACACGTGCAGCGCCGACACCAACAAACATTTCCACAAAATCCGATCCACTGATGCTGAAAAACGGAACGTCAGCTTCGCCGGCAACAGCTTTTGCAAGAAGCGTTTTTCCTGTTCCGGGAGGACCTACGAGCAGAACACCTTTCGGTAGTTTGCCTCCAAGTTTTGTGTATTTTTTTGGGTCCTTGAGAAAGTCCACCACCTCCATAACCTCGGCTTTTGCCTCGTCGAGTCCTGCAACGTCCTTGAAGGTGATGCGTGTATGTTCGTCAAGGTTCTCGTACAGGGCAGCTTTGTTTTTGCTGATATTCATGAACTGCGAACCCGGTCCGCCAAGACGGCGGAAAACGAAAAAGTAAATACCGATCAGCAATGCGAAAGGCAGTACCCATTGCAGTAATTCCCCGATCCATGTATTGCCGGGTATACCTTGGTAACGAATTCCTTTTGTCTCGAGAAGTTGAATGAGTTCTTCGTCTCTTACCGGAACAACATAAACCTCTCTGGATTCAGACGGTGAGCCGGGAAAAATGGAGCCTGGTCCATCACTTTTCCCGTTAGCACTGGTTGTCGGGGTTACTCCCGGTTTCAGATTTACATAAATGCGTTCAGGAGCTATTTTAACCGATTCTATCTTGTTTTCTTCTATATACTTGCGGAATGTACTGTAAGTGATTTCCTCACTGGCGCCAGACCAGAAGAATGCAAGCTGTAGGCCGATAAGGATGAGTACGATAACGATATAGTAAACCAGCGAGAATTTCGGTTTTTTGTCGTTGTTCTCTGGATCGTTTTTATAAGGATTCTGTGGTTTAAAAAGGTTGTTTGACATCTATTCTTTAAAGAAGTTACAAGTATGTTCAATTTCTAACAGTAATAAAAACAGTATTGAACCCGGATTATGAAACATAGCTTTAATGCTTCAGAGGCTTAATAAGTTTCTTGGCCCTGAAACACCTCTTCCGTTGGTGAGGACTTTGCCTGTTTGTATTTTTGCTATCTATTGTTTAGATAGATCAGCGAAACGGGAACGGTTTCTAATACATCATGTCTTATAAGTAAAAGCTATGAATATATCCATGAATGCAGCGAGAAACAAGGTCAATGAGCAGATTTTGTCGAAGAAATCCTTGTTGTGTGTCGGCCTCGACAGCGATCCCGACAAAATTCCGGAGATATTCCATAGCATGCAAAAACCTGTCCTCGAGTTTAACCGTGCTGTTGTCAGGGCCACCAGGGAACATGCAGTAGCGTATAAACTTAATATGGCTTTTTATGAATCGAGAGGGATCGAAGGTCTTCTCGATATGCAGAGTACCTTGGAAAACCTACCTTCTGAAAGCCTTTCCATTGCCGACGCAAAGCGTGCCGATATTGGCAATACCAGCAGGAAATATGCTGAGGCTTTTTTCGATCACTGGGGTTTCGATGCTTTAACGGTAGCGCCCTATATGGGGGAAGATTCCCTCGAACCTTTTTTTGATTATGACCAGAAACTGATTTTCGTGCTTTGCCTGACTTCGAATCCGGGGTCCGCTGATTTTGAGGAACAGCAGTTGCAGTCGGGGACCTCACTCTATCAAGCTGTTCTTTCGAAAGTGCAGCGGTGGGAACGGAACGGTAATGCAGGTATTGTGGTGGGGGCAACGAAAAGCAGTCAGCTCAGAGAAATCCGTAAAGCGGCGCCAGGGTTGTTTTTCCTGATTCCCGGTGTTGGTGCTCAGGGTGGGTCATTACAGGAGTCCGCTGCGTTTGGTGTGGATGAAAACAGCCAGGCGGCGCTTATCAACGTCAGCAGGGGGATTATTTACCCCGAAGGGAGCTTTGATTCAATCGAATCATTCGAAGATGCGGTGAGTGTGAAAGCCGCACGATTGCATAATGAAATGCAGAGTATTTTTTGAGCAGGTTTTTGTATACTAACCGGTACTGGATATATCCTCCCCCAACAGAGACTCAACGTCTCTATAAACGCTCGTTTTATGTGTGGAATAGTTGGTTACATTGGTTCAAAAGATGCTGCAGAACTTCTGTTGAACGGCCTGGAGCGTCTCGAGTACCGCGGATACGATTCTGCGGGTGTTGCCGTTCTCAACGGTGGCCTTTGGGTTCATAAACAAAAAGGGAGCGTCAGCAAGCTCAAAGACGCGCTTTTCGATTCGAATCATTCCCTGCAGGGAGCGACTCTCGGTATAGGTCATACACGCTGGGCTACCCATGGTGATCCGAGTGATCGCAATGCACATCCCCATTTGAGCAGCGACGGCAGTATAGCGTTGATTCATAATGGCATCATCGAAAACTATTCTTCGATCAAAAAAGAGCTGGTTTCAAAAGGTTATCAGTTTAGCAGTGATACCGATTCCGAGGTCCTGGTTCATCTTATCGACAGCATATGGGTCGACAATCCGAATATGGGACTGGAGGCGGCTGTTCGTTCGGCGCTCTACCATGTAGAGGGTGCTTACGGTTTATGCATTATTTCAGAGCGTGAGCCCGATAAAATTGTTGTTGCCCGCAAGGGAAGCCCTCTGGTGATCGGTATAGGCGATGGAGAATATTTTATCGCATCCGATGCCGCTCCGATCGTGGAGCATACCAAAAAGGTGATATATCTTTCAGATGGTGAAATGGCGGTTGTTTCAAAAGATGGCTATATCATCAAGACCATTGAAAATATTGCACGGGAAAAACATGTCAGCGAGCTTGATTTCGAACTTGCCGAGATAGAAAAAGGAGGGTTCGAGCACTTCATGCTCAAGGAAATTTTCGAGCAGCCTACGGTTCTTCAGGATGTTATGCGGGGACGTGTCAGGATTGAAGAGGGTCAGGTTCATCTTGGTGGCATCGAGGATTATCTCGATCGCCTCAAGCTTTCGAGCAGGGTTATTATCTGTGCATGCGGCACAAGCTGGCATGCCGGTTTGATCGGGGAGTACCTGATAGAGGAATTTGCAAGGATTCCTGTTGAAGTTGATTACGCTTCAGAGTTTCGTTACCGTAATCCGGTAATAACCAAGGACGACGTTGTCATTGTGATTTCGCAGTCCGGTGAAACTGCAGATACCCTTGCAGCCTTGCGTCTTGCAAGAGAAAAAGGTGCCCTGGTCATGGGGATCTGCAATGTTGTCGGCTCGACAATCGCCCGTGAAACGCTCTGCGGCATTTATACCCATGCTGGTCCCGAGGTCGGTGTTGCCTCGACCAAGGCTTTTACCGCACAGGTCACCGTGCTTTATCTTCTTGCATTGACACTGAGCAAGGGGCGTACCATGTCCCGTGACGAGATCAAGTTGTATCTGAAAGATCTTGGAAAAGTGCCTCAAAAAGTGGCGAGTATTCTCGAGCACAATGATCTCATTCTCGATATTGCAAACAGTTACAAGGATGCACGGAACTTTCTCTACCTTGGCCGGGGCTACAATTTCCCTGTCGCGCTCGAGGGGGCGCTGAAGCTCAAAGAAATCTCCTACATTCATGCCGAGGGGTATCCTGCCGCCGAAATGAAGCATGGGCCTATCGCTCTTATTGACGAGGATATGCCGGTTATCTTTATTGCAACCCGCGATAACTCCTATGCCAAAGTACTGAGCAACATCGAGGAGGTCAGGAGCCGTAAAGGGAAGGTCATCGCTATCGCCAACGAGGGTGATGAAGAGATAACCAGGCTTGCGGATCACGTTATTTATATTCCGGCTGCATCAGGGCCCGTGACCCCGCTGCTTTCGGTTATTCCGTTGCAGCTTCTGGCCTACCATATTGCAACCTTGAGAGGGTGTAACGTTGATCGGCCGAGAAATCTTGCCAAATCGGTAACGGTGGAATAGTAGCGAAGAGTAGCAAGAATCGCTTGTGGAAAAAACTTGTTGCTGCTTCGCCAAGCACGATGGCGCCGGCTGAAAACTGCTGGCAGGTGTCCGGTTCCTGTGTTGCAGGGGAATTATTATTCTGACACGGTGGTTGGTGAACAAGTACAGATAGATACACGCCTTAAGGATTCAAACCACTCAAAAACCGAGGTTCGCCATGGAAGGTCATGTTGTCATCACCGGTGCAACAGGAGTAATCGGCTCAGAGCTTGCTCATCAGTTGATTGCAGAGGGTGAAAAGGTCGTTGTTTTTTCACGTTCTCCCGAAAGCGCTTCTTCAAAAATTCCAGGAGCTGCGGCCTATGCCGCATGGAATTATAACGATACACAAGAGGCGTGGGCAGAGTACATCAGCGGAGCCAAAGCAGTGGTGCATCTGGCAGGCAAGCCGCTGCTCGAAGGCCGATGGACAGAAGAGCACAAGGTTGAATGCTACAACTCGAGGGTTGTTGGAACAAAGAACCTCGTTGCAGCTATTCAGGCTGCCGAAAAGAAACCTGGCGTTTTTATCTCTGCTTCTGCGGTGGGTTACTACGGAGCGTTTGGGAGCTGTAATGATACGAGTGATCTGGATGAAAACGCAGCAGCAGGTGATGATTTTCTGGCAAAAATCTGTATTGATTGGGAAAAAGCGGCCAGTAACGTTTCCGATACGGTACGGCTGGTGCTGCTGAGAACCGGAATTGTACTGTCAACAAGGGGGGGGATGCTCCAGCAGATGCTTCTGCCTTTCAATCTTTTTCTTGGTGGTCCGGTCGGTTCTGGTAGTCAGTGTCTTGCCTGGATCCATGTCGATGACGAAGTTGCAATCATACGCAAAGCTATGGAGGATACTTCATATAATGGGCCGATAAACCTTGTCGGACCTCAATCGGTTTCAATGAAGACTTTTGCAGAGACTTTGGGGGCTGTGCTATCCAAGCCATCACTACTTCCGGTTCCAAAATTTGCGTTGCAGATTCTTATGGGTGAGGGGGCTGAATATGCAACGAAAGGACAGAAAGTGATTCCCTCGTTTCTTAATGATCACGGTTACCGTTTTGCTCATCCTTCGCTTCATGAGGCATTGGCGGATTTAATAGAGCACAACAAGTGATGTTTCAATTCGACCGTATCCAGGTTTTTGGAATGCTGTTGAAGAGGGTTTATGAAACGAGGTTTTTTCTTTAACTGTGTAAACAAATCAAAAGGAGGATTACATGGGAACCAAAGGCCGTGAAATTGTCGGTGAACATCTTGATCGTGTACTTGAACTTCTCAACAAGGCATTTGCCGATGAATGGCTTGCCTATTATCAGTATTGGATAGGTGCCAAGGTTGTCGAGGGCCCTATGAAGGATGCAGTCATTGCCGAACTCATGCAACATGCGGCCGATGAACTACGCCATGCCGATATGATAAGTAATCGTATCATACAGCTTGGCGGTACGCCGCTGGTAACTCCGAAACAATGGTACGAGTGGACAAATTGCGGGTATGAAGCGCCGGAAAATCCTTTTGTAGAAATGGTTCTCGAGCAGAACATATCCGGGGAGCAATGTGCCATTTCAGTCTACAATAGCATTATAGCGGAGATTGGTCTGAAAGACCCGGTGACATACAATATTGCGGTACAGATTCTTGAAGATGAAGTCGAGCATGAAGAAGATTTGCAGGCTCTTCTGGTGGATCTTGGGGTGATACTGAAAAAGTGAAAGGCAGAAGATTTTCCTTGTCTGATTCATCAACTTGCAGCAACTGAGGGCCCATTGATGAAGGTTTCCTCAGTTGCTTTTCTATGCTGCTATGAAAGCTATTCTTGACACCGGGATATCGAGCAATATCATCGCTACAGCCATTGCCTTCGTCATATATGCGGTTTTGCAGATTGCAACGGCAAAAAGCCTTAAACGTTATGGTCAAGAGCTGCAATTTCCCGATCAGCGCGTGTTTTACATCAAAAAATTTTTCAAGGTTTTTTATGTAACAACATTACTGACCTCGATCGTGCTTATCTGGGGAATCGATCTGCAGGCTGCTCTTGTGATTTTGTCGTCACTGTTTGCGGTTGTTGGTGTCGGGCTGTTTGCGAACTGGTCCATCCTCAGCAACATAACGGCTTCATTTATCATATTTTTTACAGCCCCTTACAAGATTGGCGATACAATCAGAATAGTCGAGGGTGATGAGGGCACAGAAGGCCGTATCGAAGATATAAAGCTGTTCTACCTCAAAATCAGGGATTCAAAAGGGCAGATCGTTTCATATCCAAATAATCTAATCATGCAAAAACCCACTATCATCGTTACCTCAGAGTAAAAACAAAGCCTTGAGGTACACATCTCTTACAAGCTGCTTGATCGAAGGATAAAAGCTCGCCGGACAAAAGCTGCCGGTAAAGCGCCGACAGCTATCTAACAATGTATTTTTGCTTGGTAATTAGATCAATAATTATCCCTGCGAGGAGGGCGCTCTTCGCGAGGCCTTGCTTGGTTCACCTTGATCGAACGACCGTTAAAATCGGTATCATTGAGTGAGTCGATAGCACTTTGTGCTTCTCCATCGTTTGGCATTTCAACAAATCCAAAGCCCTTCGAGCGGCCTGAAAACTTGTCTTTGATAATATTCGCTCTGTCTACTTGACCGAATTCAGAGAACTTATCACGAAGCTCATCTTCAGTTATGCTGTAAGGCAGATTGCCAATGTAAATATTCATTTTTAATATCGAAGTAACACGTGCTTTGATAGAATGAGAGCCGCTCTCGAATAGCCAAAGCACGAGTTATCCGGCAGCGACCAGCCAACCATTGGCTGATGCTTTAATTTACTCTTCAGATTTGCGGATTTCAAAAAGAAAAAGTTTCACTTTTGCAAAAAACAAGTTTGTGATTTTTCGGTAAACAGGTTTGGTTGCGATTTCTTAAGCGCTCGATCGCTCGAGGGTTACATTTTTGTGTTTTCGTTGACATAATTGTAATTAATTTTTGATTTATATTTTTACAGCTTAAATATTTTTTTAAATTTATCGCTTCGGGTTTAAAAAGTAAGGTAATTTCTTTTTTTCTAAATATTTCAGTTATGGTTAAAAAGCTGACAACAGCAGGAGCCCTGCTGTTTCTGGTTATTGCTGCCGCCGATACCAGTTGGGCATCGGAGAAGGTTACAGACTCGGGGACAACCGCATGGATGCTTACGGCAACGACACTCGTGTTGTTGATGGTCCCGGGGCTTGCAATGTTTTATGGTGGGCTGGTGCGAACAAAAAATGTTTTGGGTACCATGATGCATAGTTTTGCCGCTATGGTGATTATCGGTGTACTGTGGCCGGCAATTGGTTATGCCCTCAGTTTCGGTCCGAGTATCCTGGGTGGGCTTGTGGGATGGAACCCTGAATATGTTCTCTTAAGGGGGATCGACGAGTCTATCCTTGATTCGGGTATTCCCGAATACGTATTTGCGATGTTTCAAGGTAAATTTGCAATTATTGCCCCTGCCCTTATTGCCGGTGCTTTTGCCGAAAGGGTTAGTTTCAGAGGGTATGTGCTTTTTATCGCGCTGTGGAGCGTAATGGTTTATAGTCCAATCTGTCATTGGGTTTGGGCTGAAGACGGTTTCCTTTTCAATATGGGTCCTGCAGGGGCGATAGATTTTGCAGGAGGTACTGTCGTGCATATCTCTTCAGGAGTCAGCGCTCTTGTTGCCGCTTTGTTTCTGGGGGCGAGGCGGGGATATCCGAAAAATGTCATGCATCCCAACAATCTTGTTATGACCCTGATTGGGGCGGGTCTTCTTTGGGTCGGCTGGTTCGGGTTCAACGCCGGCAGCGCTGTTGCCAGCGATCTCGATACAGGCAGGGCGCTTACCGTGACTCAGGTTGCAGCGGCTGCTGGAGCATTTGCCTGGATCATTATCGAAGCGATACTCTATAAAAAAGCAACCAGCCTCGGTTTGGTTTCAGGGATTCTTTCGGGTCTTGTTGCTATAACTCCTGCAGCCGGTGTTGTCCAGCCTGGTGGAGCAATAGTGATCGGTGCGGCAGCTTCGCTTTTCTGTTTCCTTGCCATTCAAGTGAAAAACCGTGCAGGTTATGATGACAGTCTCGATGCTTTCGGTATTCATGGTATCGGTGGGATCGTCGGGGCGCTTACTTTGACTTTTTTTATTCGAGAAAGCTGGATGGCCGAAGCTGCAGTGGCTGCAGGTGGAACCTGGGGTGTCTGGGAGCAGTTTGGCGTTCAGGCTGCAGCTGTCGGAATCACTACCGTGTATGCGGCAGTTGTAACGATTATACTGGTGTTTGTTATTGAAAAAACCGTTGGATTCCGTTTGAATGAGACTGGTGAAATGACCGGCCTCGATCAGACTCTTCATGGAGAGCACGGTTATGGTCTCATCAATCTTAACTAACTCTCAATTACTATGAAGCTGATAACAGCCATAATTCAGGAAGACAAGCTGGATTCTGTTCGGGAGGCCCTCATACAGGCGGATATTACGAGAATATCGGTCAGCCGAATTTCCGGTCACGGAAGGCAGGAGGATATTGATATCTATCGCGGCAGGAAAATTGTACCGAATCTGATTCCCAAGATACGTATCGAAATTGCCGTCAATGAAGCGTTTGTCGACGCAACCATCGATGCCATCGTAGAGTCGGCCCGGCATGGTAGCGGTAAGGTGGGTGACGGAAAAATATTCGTCAGCCCTCTCGAAGAGTGCGTGCGGATAAGGACTGGAGAACGTGGTGGAACTGCTATATAGAGTTCCCACTATGTAGTTGTCAAGAGGCTGATTAAAAGCACTGCTTGGCTGCCATGCATACGTTTCCGGTAGAGAGTCATGCAGCCCTGTGAAATCTGAACTTCTATTTCACAGGGCTGCATGACTCTGTTCTCTCAACAGTTCTGTCATTCTATTTTTCTCCGGTTTCTGCCATTGATGAGGTTTTTTTGAGATAGCCTCTTTTCTTTTTTCTCTGGTGCGGGGTGATTCAGCCGGATGAAAATTTTTCGTATTATTTACAAAAGCCTTGCTGTCCCCTGCCTTCAATCAGGCTTTTTTCGACACTGCGGCTTTTTGTGCGGGATTAGTTTATCAACATTCGAAATAGGAGGTTGTTGTGGTATCCAAACATGTGAGTCTGCATATCGGTGGTTCCCCAGTAACATTGGGGACCGGGTGGCTTCCCCCTATGCCTGATTTAAGGGATTATACGGTGAATACTCCGGAAATTGCCGAGATGGCAAAAAAGCTGAAACTGAAGCAGAGCGCAAAGTCGATGAAGACTGCCGTCCCTGATGTGGTTGACTTGAGGGAGTGGTGTTCGAAAGTCGAAAATCAGGGCAGTATAGGTTCATGTACGGCACATGCAGCCATGGGAGTGATCGAATATCTGCAACGCAAAGCTTTTGACGATCATATTGACGGTTCAAGGCTCTTTGTGTATAAAACAACCCGAAACCTGATGAAAGCTACCGGGGATACCGGTGCATGGTTGAGAAATACCATGGGAGCGCTTGTCCTTTGTGGCGTTCCCCATGAAAGCTACTGGGAGTATACCGATGTCGATCCGGATTTTGACGAGGAGCCTACCGGGTTTGTTTATGCTGTCGCCGATAATTTTGAGGCACTGAAATATTTTTGTCACGACCCTCTCGGTTCAAATATTGATTTTAAGGATGTGCTCGAAAGCGTAAAAAAGTATCTGGCTGCAGGTATTCCTTCAATGTTTGGATTCTATGGGTTTCCATCGTTTGATGAAACTGATGAAGGTGGGTGTATCCCTTTTCCCTGTGTTAATGAAAAAGCGGAGTGGGGGCACGCAATCGTTGCTGTTGGTTTCGATGATAAAAAGGAAATAAAGAATCCTCGCTGCAACAAGAAATCAAAAGGAGCGCTGCTTATAAGGAATTCCTGGGGAACGAGCTGGGGTGATGAGGGGTATGGCTGGTTGCCTTATGAGTATGTGTTACAAGGACTGGCTGTTGATTTCTGGTCGATTTTAAGCATGGAGATGGTGGATACAAAGCAGTTCGGACTGTAAAAGAGTTGTTGATTTGTTTTACCCGACAAGTCGGGATTGTTGACTCGTTGAGTTGTTAGTTAATAAAGACGAAAAGACAGTTTTTTAACTGTTGCAACAACTCAACAATAACAGGGTTTATTTTCTTCCGAGAACATGAGGTGCGTGCTTTTCGAGCCACCCTCTTACCTCGGAATCTCCTGAACGGGCGGCATAGACAAAGTCCTGGACCTGGCCTTTTTTATCGCCGGCTCGTCCCTTGGCAATGCCGCGGTGCAGATAGGCCGCTGCCATCTTGTGATCATAGGATAGCGCCCAGGTGAAATCCGTAATGGCTGCACTGTACTTTCCGATATCGTACTGGACCACGCCGCGGTTGAAGTGGCCGACAGCTTTGAAATAATTGTCGCCCGATTCGATGACCCTGGTGTAGTCCTTCATAGCCCGTTCATATTCTTTCATGGAATGATGGGCAGCAGCTCGCATGAGGTAGGCCTGGGCGTATGAGGGTTTGCGCTTTATCGCTTTTGTATAATATTTTACGGCATCAGCATGGTTTCCTTTGAGATGTTGCCGGTATCCCTTGTCAAAAGACTGTTTCGGAGTACTGGCATGGAGCGGTGTCCATGCAATAAAGCCGCTTAAAAGCGTGGCTAGAATATATGGAGTAAGACTACGCATCATATACATAGAAGCTAAAACTATTTCGACGGTATTTCCTATTTTATTTCTACACCAAACCTGTCCAAAGCATAAGCCTGCATGTTTCGAATAAGCCTTGAAGAATTTGAGGGACCGCTTGACCTGCTGCTTTTTTTTATCAAGCGAGACGAGCTTGATATTTATAATATTCCTATTTCTAAAATAACCAAAGATTTTATCGATTACCTTGAAGCCATGCAGAGTCTCAATCTCGAAGTGGCTGCTGAATTTATTTACATGGCTTCGCTCTTGATGAGTATAAAGGCCAAGATGCTTCTGCCAAATGAAGTTCCGCAAGAAGGTGACGATTCCGAGTTCGATCCAAGAACGGAACTGGTCGAGCGGTTGATAGAGTATAAACGGATCAAGGATGGCGCAGAAAAAATGCGCTCACTCGAAGAGACAAGAAGCGCCATGTTTCCCCGGGGGTATTATGAATCGTTCGAGCCTGAAGTTATCGATGAACTCGATGAGCCGGTTAACCGGCCGACGCTCTATCATTTGATTATGACTTACAAATCGGTGCTTGAGAAAATGCCGCGGGTTCGTGTACAGAATGTCGATGAAGCTCCGGTAACCGTCGACGAGCAGTGCGGGATGATTCTCACGAAGTTGCAGGAAACAATACAAATCTCTTTCAGAACGGTGCTTGAAGGAGTGAAGGAGCCTTTGGTGCTTGTTGTTACCTTCCTTGCCGTGCTCGAGCTCTGCAAAGGCCAGAAGATCGTCGTGATCGTGAAAGAGGGGTATGATGATTTTTGGATGGCTATGAAGCAGAGTTTGTAGTGGTTCATGAAGATTCAAAACCCTCTGTATCGCTCATTGGAGTATCGATAGAAATAGCTTCTCAAATAGAACGTCTTAATGGTTGGGAAGAAGGAATAATGTCTGATATAGAGACGGTTGTAAGGACGGCTTTCGTATCCCAACCTCTGAGGGAGCCGGTACTTCGTTCGGCGATCAAGGCGCTTCGGCTCTCTTCGGGGAGCCGAGGGCTGGATGCAGGCTGCGGTATCGGACTGCAAACCATGTTGCTTGCACAAAACGTTGGGCCTGCAGGTCATATCACCGGCCTTGATGTGTCTTCAGAGATTCTGGCTTACGCCAAAGATGTTGTGGGGAAGGCCGGTTTGTCGGAAATGATTGCCTTTCGGGAAGGAGATGTCAACCGACTTCCTTTCAATGACAATTCTTTCGATTGGGCATGGAGTGCGGATTGTGTGGGATACACACCTGTTGAGCCTTTGCCGATGGTGAAAGAACTGGCACGTGTTGTTAAGCCTGGCGGGAGTGTAGCTATTCTCGCGTGGTCTTCAGAAAAACTTCTTCCGGGATATCCTCTGCTCGAGGCCAGGCTTAACGCGACATCTTCAGGGATGGCCCCTTTCACCAGGAGGAGGAGGCCGGAATTACATGTCATGCGCGCGCTTGGCTGGTTTCGTGAAGTGGGACTTGTTGAACTGTCGTCCAGTACTTTTGCGGGGAGTGTTCAAGCCTGTTTGACAGATGAGCTGTATCGTGCTTTGGCTGCCCTGTTTCAGATGCGCTGGCATGGTGTTGAGTCAGAACTGACAAAGGAGGATCAGGCGGAGTATCGGCGTCTTTGCCTTCCCGAGTCACAGGATTTCCTGCTCAATCATCCGGATTACGCTGCTTTCTTTACGTATTCGATGTTTCACGGCAAGGTCGGATAGTACATGAGGATTTCGAGCACCACTCAACGAAGCAATTGAGTCGCGGAAGGAATAAAGAGAGGTCCCTTTATGAATGCCTCTTGACAGAGTAGCGATTTGTTCAGTCAGTAAGTCCTATGTAAAAAAGAAGGGTGAGAAATGGGTAGATCTGTTTCATGTTGTGGTATTACTTGTTCCGGAAAAGAGGAAAGGCTGCTGGATGCAAGGGTATCGCAGAAAAACATCGGTGCAATATATGACAGAATAGCACCGGTCTATGATATCTTGGGAAAGTTGACGGAATCACGAGCAAGAAGTAGGGCTATCGAGCTTGCCGACATCAAGGATGGGCAGCATGTATTGGAAGCAGCCGTAGGAACGGGCCTGGCATTCTATGAAATCGTCAAACGGAATCCACATGGCACGAATATCGGTATCGATCTGTCGCAAGGGATGCTCGAGAAAGCCAGAGAGCGTTTAAGCAAACTCTCAGGTGCTCATTATGCTTTGGATAAGGGAAGTATCTTTCATTTGAATGTTGAGGATGAATCCATTGATATATTGGTAAACAACTATATGTTTGATCTTCTTCTTTTTGAAGAGATGGGTAAGGTTCTCAAGGAGTTTAAAAGAGTTCTAAAAAGAGGCGGAAAACTCGTATTGGTGAATATGACAGAGGGCGAGCGTTTTGGAAGCGGAATCTATGATTTTATTTACAGGATTTCCCCTGCAACAATGGGTGGGTGCCGGGGTGTTGCACTGGCTGAAAGATTGCAGGCGCAAAGCTTCAGGGTGGAAACAAGAGAGTATTATCAGCAAATGCTGTTCCCTTCAGAAGTAATCCTTGCTTATAAATGAAATCACCTGCCGAGGTGTTCAAAGCAGTTTTGAAGGCAAAGGAAACCCTTTTCTTCCGTGTCATTACTGCTCCTGACGGTTTTCAAACGAGACTGTTTGGGTGATCTCGGAAAACATTTTCTTTTTAGCGTAAATGGCACATGAATTCGATGGCAAAAAATACGAGCAGGCATCCTCTCATCAGAAGGAATGGGGTATGCGGTTGATTGAGGAGCTTGGTCTAAAGGGTAATGAGCGTGTTCTTGATCTGGGGTGTGGTGATGGTGCACTTTCTTTACAGCTTGCGAAGCTTGTACCGGAGGGAAACGTTATCGGTATCGATGCGTCGCAGGGAATGATCGATGCCGCAATTCCTAAGGCGAAGAAAAATCTTCAGTTTCTACGGAAGGATATCAACTATCTTGACTACTGCGAGGAGTTTGATGTTGTTTTTTCAAATGCAGCACTTCATTGGATAAAAGATCACGAAAAACTGTTGCAGAACGTTCATCGAGCACTTCGGCCCGGTGGCAGGATCCGTTTCAACTTCGCGGGTGATGGTAACTGCAGGAACTTCTTCAATGTGGTTCAGGAGGCGATGGTGCATGATCGTCACATAGCGTATTTTGCTGATTTCGAGTGGCCGTGGTACATGCCTTCGGTTGACGAGTACGGCACGCTTTGCGAATCCAGCGGATTACACAATGCAAAAGTATGGGGAGAGAACGCAGACCGTTACTTTCCCGATAAAGAGATCATGATCAAATGGATTGACCAGCCAAGCCTTGTACCTTTGTTGCCCTATCTTCCGAAAGAAGAGCGGACATCGTTCCGTGATTATGTCGTGAAACGTATGGTAGAAGAAACTCTGCAAGGTGATGGAACGTGCTTCGAGACGTTTCGGAGGATTAACTTGTTTGCGGAGAAATTAGCGGAGGGGGCTATCGGGGAGTAACGATAATTATGAGGAGCTATATGATGGATGAGGGTAATTTTTGCTGTTATTGAACAGCCGTTATACAAGGGTGCCTTTTTTAATTTGTTGCTCGTTGAGTACTTTTCGCGGTATCCGGAGTTAAAAGAAGTGATATGAGGGAATCTGAAAATAAAAACAACACCGCTCAATCCATGAGAGCGGAATATATATCACGCATCAATCGCGTTATTGACTATATCGAAAATCATCTTGACGAGGATTTGACCTTAGGAATCCTTGCCGATGTGGCCTGCTTTTCACCGTTTCATTTTCATCGGATCTTCAAAGCCTGTGTGGGCGAGACACTGAGCCGGTTTATTAACCGGGTTCGGGTGCAGAAAGCAGCCTATCAATTATCAACCAATCCTGAAAAAACAATTACCGAGATTGCTTTCGATACCGGATTTTCAGGATCCGCCACCTTTGCCCGATCCTTTAAAAATTATTTTGGGGTGAGTGCCAGCCAGTGGCGGTTAAACGAACGACAACCCGATAGCAAGAATCGCAAAACCAATAGCAAGAACGGCAATAGGGTTGGCAAGAAATGCGAAAATATTATTCAATCCTCCCACTATGTTGATAGTGTTACTCGTAATCTTAAATGGAGGATAGAAATGAAAAAAGAAAAAATACTTGGCATTGAGGTTAAAGAAATGCCATCTGTTTACGTGGCTTATGTCAGACACATCGGGCCCTATAAAGGCGATAGTCAGCTTTTTGAAGGCTTGTTTACCCGGTTGATGAACTGGGCCGGCCCTCGGGGGCTGTGTGTGCCGGAGGCAAAAATCATGGCGGTTTACCATGACGACCCCGAAGTGACTGAAGAAGATAACCTTCGGGTTTCTGCCTGTATCACAGTGCCGGAAGATACACCGGTTCAAGGAGAGGTTGGTAAAATGAAAATCGATGGTGGTAAATTTGCTGTGGCAGGCTTTGAACTGGAAGGGAGTCATGAATATGAAGAAGCCTGGAACATGGTTATTGCAGAATGGTTACCTGAAAGCGGACTTCAGCCCGATGACCGGCTCGGCTATGAAGTCTATCACAATAATCCCGAAGAACATCCCGAGGGGCATCATATTGTTGATATTTGTCTTCCGGTAAAGCCCTTGTAGTTCTCTATAAACGCTTGGGCTCAGCCCCTGTGTTGAGCCTGAGTGTTATCGAAAACGAACTGTCATGCTTTCAATTCGCCCGACAGAAACAGAAGACGCCTCACGGATTGCAGCCTGTATTGACAGTGTTGCCAGGGAGCGGCTTTTCCTGGGTAATACCAAAGGTTTTTCGCCAGAGTAGACTCGTGAATTCATTCAATTTGTCAAAAGCGCAGGTGGAGTTCACCTCGTTGCCCTGGATGGTGACGATGTTGTTGGCTGGTGTGATGTAACACCGCAAATCTATGAAGGGTTGACGCATGCAGGGCGTCTGGGGATGGGATTATTGCCGGAATATCGTGGACAGGGTTGGGGAACAAAGCTTGTTACAGAAGCATTGTCGATTGCGTTCAAAGCGGGGTTTGAACGAATCGAACTCGAGGTCTTTGCTTTAAATGTTGGAGCAATAAAGCTCTATCGCTATTTCGGCTTTTGTGAGGAGGGGAAAAAACGCAAGGCCAGGAAACTCGATGGTATGTATGATGATATTTTCCTGTTTGGGTTGTTGCGGGAAGAATGGGTGCGATGAGGTTGGGTAACGAATTTAACGGAGGTTTTCCAATGATTGACATACGGAAAGAGGAGCCTGCTGACCAGGAAGCAGTTCGACAAATTAACGATATAGCTTTTGTGCAAGGGTCAGAGGTGGCAATTGTAGACAAACTTCGTAAGTCATGTAAAACTATTGTTCGTTTGTGGCTGTCAATCAGGATACTGTCATAGGGCATATATTGTTTACTCCGGTTACTATTGACGGCTCTAAGGTGATTGGCATGGGCTTGGGCTCCGATGGCGGTTTACCATCGTGTCAGAAACAAGGTATCGGCTCTATGCTCGTTCGGCATGGATTGCGGCACCTGCGACAGTCTGGCTGTCCGTTTGTCATTGTCTGGGGCATCCTGAATATTGTCCGCGTTTTGGTTTTGAGCAGGCATTGCACTACAAGCTCAAGTGCCAATGGAAAGGTGTGCCTGATGAAGTGTTTATGGGTTTTATATTTGACAACAGGGATGCTTGACCAAGAGAAGGTGGGATAACCAGGTTTCGTGCAGAGTTCGATGAAGCCATATTAGATGGCAACGTGTAAACATCAAGCAGCGAAAAAAACAGAGATGAAAATTAGATTATGGGCTAGATGGATTGCGCGAATAGCTGGTATCGCAATCGTGGTTTTATTCCTTCCTTTCTACTTCGGATATGGCAATCCCCTGCCCTTTTTGAATCCAGATTACACAGTGCATGATAATGCATGGCTGACGGCATTCCCCTTTGTTTTTATCGGACTTATTCTCGCATGGCGTTATCCGCGGATAGGTGGATACATGGTTGTATTGGCCATTCTTGCTGCACAAACGGTGACTTTTTTTTCTGGTTATGGGTTGGTAATACCTATGATAATCCCGCTGCTTGTGGGATTTCTCTTTGTTGCTTCCGAAATGGGGAAAGCGTGATACCAAATAAGTTGTGATTCATGCGGGAGAGCTGATTTTTGTTACAGAACAGCAGCTCTGAGCGAACTCTGAAACTCAGGTATCCAGGTGTAATACGATGACTATATCATATTGGAGGAGGGTTTTTAGGTCAGCGACTTCATCTGTAATTTTCTTGGAAAACGTTTGATCATCGAATTTTTCAATAACATTGTGTGATACCCGTAGAATCTTTTTTCACTTTTCTTTTTGCTTCAGTGTTACTGGCGCTTGCACCCGGACCGGATAACATTTTTGTCCTGACTCAGGCAGCGTTGTATGGTCGAACTGAAGGTGTTCTGGTGACGCTCGGGCTTTGTACGGGTCTTGTCGTTCATACTGTAGCGGTTGCTTTTGGGGTGGCAGCGATATTTCAAGCATCAGCAATTGCGTTTACCGGTTTAAAAGTCATCGGTGCTGTGTACCTGCTTTATCTTGCCTGGCAGGCTTTTACAGCATCGGCATCTTTCTTGGAAAACGGTAAGTCAAATAAACTCTTGGGACTGCAGCTATACCGGCGGGGCATCATCATGAATGTCACAAACCCGAAGGTGTCGATCTTTTTTTTGGCATTTCTGCCTCAATTCGCGATCCCTGAAAACGGTCCGGTTACGCAGCAGATGTTCATACTCGGCGCACTTTTTATTCTGGTTACACTGGTTGTCTTTGGGGGTATCGCTTTGTTGTCAGGTACTTTGGGCACCTATTTAAAGCGGTCGCCCAGAATCCAAATTTATCTGAATCGTATTGCGGGAATTGTATTTATTGGGTTGGCTATGAAAATATTCACTGCCAATAAAGGAGCATAACTTTTGCTTTCCAGGGCGATCTGAAAAATCGAATGGCATTCTGCTCGATTATCAATTCAGAGAACAGCTATTGACCGGTCATTTGCCCAGCATTTTATATCTTGGGGAAGCAGTGCACAAGGCGTTGTAAAAAAGAAAAAATAGTAGAACAATCATGCCTGAAATCCGTCCTTTCAAGGGTTTGCGGTACGATCCTGAAACCGCTGGTGACATGGGCTCTATCATCTGTCCTCCCTATGATATTATTCCTCCCACCATACAGCAGGAACTGTATGGCAGTTCCGAGTACAACGCGGTGCGGCTGGAGCTTCCGAAAGAGGATGACCCTTACGGAGCTGCGGCAGGGCGGCTTGTGCAATGGATGCAGGATGGGGTTCTGATGCAGGACGACAAGCCTGCGTTGTACCCCTACTATCAGACTTATACCGACCCCGAAGGAAACACCTATACCCGCAAAGGTTTTTTCTGTGCGTTGCGTCTGCACGAGTTCAGCGAAAAGAAGGTATTGCCACACGAACGGACGCTTTCCGGGCCGAAAAAGGACAGGTTGAACCTGTTCAAAAGGACACAAGCCAATATCAGCAGCATTTTCGGACTCTATGCCGACGAAAAGTTACAGGCGGACAAGGCGATCGAGGAGTTTGCTGTAACGCATGACCCTGAGGTCGATGCTGTATTTCGAGGCGTCAGGAACCGGCTCTGGAAGATGACGGATCCCGATGTTATCGCAACGGTACAGCAGGTGTTGCTCGACCGCCAGGTTTATATCGCTGACGGACATCACCGTTATGAAACAGGGGTGAACTACCGTAACCTCCGTTCTGAGGAAAATCATTCGCATACCGGTGATGAGCCGTATAACTTCATTCTCATCTACCTTGCGAACATTTTCGATGAAGGGCTCATTATCTTTCCACTGCACAGGATGGTGCATAGTCTCGGGAGGTTCAGTCCGGAAGGTTTGATCGATACCTTGAGCACTCACTTCGAGGTGAAACCTCTCGGCGGCAGAGGAGAGCTGAAGCACTACCTTGAAAGTGAATCTTCAAGCCATGTTTATGGTGTTGTCACTTCGGAGGGGATCTGGGGAATCAAGCTGAAAGATTCTCCTGAAACGCTTCTTGGCGACTCGGTTCCCGCTCCGCTCCTGCAGCTCAGTGTTGTTGTTTTACATGAGCTTATTCTGCACCGGGTTCTCGGCATTACGCCGGAGGCGATGTGCAGTCAGACGAACCTCGTCTACGAAGAGGATGATCGTCAGGTGTTCGATGCCGTGGAACAAGGTGGTATCCAGGTCGGTTTTGTCGTCAAGGCGACAACCGTGCAACAGGTGCTCGATATTTCAGGAGAAGGAGAGGTGATGCCGCAGAAGTCGACGTATTTTTATCCCAAGATAATGACAGGGATGGTAATGCATAAACTATAGGAAAACCTGCTGCGTGTTTCGATTACTGCGTTGGGCAGTGCTCAAAATCTTCATGTACTTGTATGTACACTCCGGTTTCTGTGCGCTGTCCGCCTTGTACTCAAAAAGCTCGCGACGGTTTTTCGATAGTTTAAAAAAGTTATTATTGCCTCTTGAAAGCTTTTTGCCGTTTCAATTCAACAATTCAACAGATCAACAATTCAACAAGCGAAATCTTTTCCGTAGAATTGACTGATAATTTGTTAAAGGAAACAGTTTGAAGATATCGACAATGACCAAGGAATATCTTTCCCGTTCAGTTGAAGAGACCCGTGAATATGCGCGGCAGTTTGCCGTGGGGTTGCAGCCGGGGGACGTTGTTTCTTTGAGCGGTAACCTAGGGGCCGGAAAAACTGAATTCATGCGGGGTATTGCGCAGGTGTTCAGCTGTGACGACCAGTTGACGAGTCCTTCCTTTTCAATCTTCAATATCTACAATGGGCGTTTGAGAGACTTGCCGGTGAAGCTGCAGCATTTCGATCTTTATCGCATCGAGTCTCCTCTCGAGCTCGAAGGGCTCGGTTTCGGGGAGTACATTGCAGGTGATGCCATTTCTGTTGTGGAATGGGGCGAAAAATTTTTCGACGAACTTCCCGATAATGCAAAAAAAGTATTTATTGAGGCCGTAGGAGAAAGCGAGCGGCGCATCGTCATACGTGAGCCTTGAAGTGCTTTCTGTCTTTTTTGACTTTTGACTTTTTCCTTTTGACTTTTTCTTTTTCTCACAGGATTCTTGCAATAGAGTGCACGCATCAATGCGTCAGTGTTGCGGTTGGCGGCCCCGAAGGGATTGTCGAGGAGACGGTCTGGGAGTGGCAGCGGACTGCGGAATCAATTATTCCCCTTGTTGACAAAGTACTTGCCTCGGCAGAGATAGCCGTGAGTGATATCGATCTCCTTGCACTCTCTTCCGGCCCCGGTTCTTTTACTTCGTTGCGTATCGGTATGGCTACGGCGAAAGGGCTCGCTTACGGAACAGCTGCTCCACTGGTTACGGTTTCCACCATGGAGGCTCTTGCCAAGTCTGCCCGTGACCGTGTCGATAGTCCTTTTCTGGTGCCGGCTATCCCGGCAAGGAAAGGGGAGTTTTATTATGCTCTCTATGCCTCGAAAGATGATGGGCTTGAAGAGATCGAGAAGACAACGTATGCTCCGGTTGACCGCATGAAAGACTTTCTTGAGTTGAGAAAGGGGCGTTGTGCCGTCGTTGTAAGAGATATTTCGCCATTGCAGCAGGTTTGTCGAGCAGCCGGTGTGGGTGCTGTAAAAGCCGATTTTTTTACAGCGGCATCGCTTATTCCTCTTGCGAACAAGAAATATACGGCAGGAGAGATATCCTCTCTGGAAACCGTGATTCCTGATTATCAGCAGAAATTCCGTCCGAAAAAGCAAGGCCGTAAGTAATGGGGAATAGGGGGGAATTTGCCTGGATATCGCATCAATTGTGCTGTGATGATCCGATGGCATCGGTGAGGCGGTTAATCGTAGCCGTAAACGGGATCGTTCATTTCTAAGATTCAAGAATTATTGGATCCATTCATGCGTTACGTTTGTTGTTGGAAATGATAATACTGTTTTTACGCACCCCCCCCGGAATGTAGCAGCTTCGGAAAGCGTTGATTATTAGTATATTTTTATACAGCCGCTTATGGCGGGCAGGTTTCCTCGAAAGACCTTGAAATGAAGTGTTTTTAAAATTGAGCAAAACGGAGGTTTATGGCTGAGCTAAATCGTGAAGACGATAAGAGACTGGATGTGAGGGAGGTTACTTTAAGCGAACTGCTTGCGAAAAGAGCGGCAGAATTATCGCTGGAGAAAAAATGTGAAGAGGTGACGATTCTTGATGTCAGGGAGTTGACGAGCGTCACGGATTTTTTTGTGATTGCAACGGCTGATTCCGAAAGAAAAGCAAAAGCAGCCTATGAGTACATTGTCGATGAACTGAAACAAGACGATGAACGTCCTTTGCATATCGAGGGGGGTGATTCTTTGCATTGGATTTTGATTGATTATGTCGATGTCGTGGTTCATATTTTCATGCCTGATGAACGAAAGTTCTACGATCTCGAGTCACTGTGGGGAGACGCACCGAAGGTGCAACTTAAAAGTACGGTTGCCGAGGGTTCGTAAGGTGTTGAAACAAGCAGTCTGATACTTTTCCTTTAGAGGTCTATTTTATTACATTGTCCCCGTTGGTTTTTCTTTTTTCATTCACATAGTATACAAGCACGAACATGCAGCGCGACAAGATTTTACCGATCAGCATAGAAGATGAAATGAGGGATTCCTACCTCGATTACTCCATGTCGGTTATTGTCAGCCGCGCTTTACCGGATGTTCGTGACGGCCTCAAGCCGGTCCACCGCAGGGTGCTCTACGGCATGCATGAACTTGGCCTGCAGGCAGGAAAGTCCTATAAGAAATCTGCCCGCGTAGTTGGTGAAGTGCTTGGTAAGTTTCACCCCCATGGCGATGGTGCGGTCTATGACAGTATCGTACGCCTGGTCCAGGATTTTTCGATGCGTTATCCGCTGATCGACGGACAGGGTAACTTTGGTTCGATCGACGGCGACTCCCCTGCTGCCATGCGTTATACCGAAGTGCGCATGAAAAGCATAGCTGGCGAGATGCTCAAAGATCTGGAGAAGGAAACGGTTGATTTTGCGCTGAACTTCGACGACTCGCTCGAGGAGCCGACGGTGCTGCCTTCTGCGATGCCGAATATGCTGGTGAATGGTGCTTCGGGTATCGCGGTCGGCATGGCGACCAATATTCCCCCGCAGAATCTCAACGAGGTGGTTGACGGGTTGATCGCAATGATTGACAATCCTGATATTACCGTTGATGAAATTATGGAGCATGTTACTGCTCCCGACTTTCCTACCGGTGGGATTATCTACGGATACGAGGGGGTCAAGCAGGCATACAGAACCGGCCGTGGACGTGTGGTTATCCGTGCAAGAGCTGTTGTTGAAGTGACCCAGAAAAACGGAAGAGAATCGATTATCGTGACCGAACTCCCCTATCAGGTAAACAAAGTTCGGCTCATAGAAAAGATCGTAGATCTGATTCACCAGAAGAAAATCGAAGGCATTGCCGATATCCGTGATGAGTCCGATCGTGACGGCATGCGCCTTGTCATCGAGCTGAAGCGAGATGCCGTTGCCAAGGTGGTACTGAACCATCTGTACAAGCACACACCGATGCAGGATACCTTCGGCGTCATTCTGCTTGCTTTGGTCAACGGGGTGCCGAAAGTGCTTACCCTCAAGGAGATGATGCAGGAGTATCTCAAGCACCGCAATGAGATTATTCTTCGCAGAACCACCTTCGAGCTGGCAGCTGCCGAAAAGAAAGCGCATATCCTCGAAGGTTTGAAAATCTGTCTCGATAACCTCGATGAAGTCATCTCCACGATTCGACAGTCTCCCAATGCAGCAGTGGCTCAGGAACGGCTTATGGAAAAATTCGGGCTGACCGAAGTTCAATCGAAAGCTGTTCTGGAAATGCGACTCCAGCGCCTTACTGGTATGGAGCGTGATAAAATTGAAAGGGACTATAACGAAACCCTTGCGCTCATCGAAGAGCTACGTTTTGTTCTTGCAAATCCTGAAAAGCAGATGCAGATCATCAAGGAAGAGCTGCTGAAAGTCAGACAGGTTTATGGCGACGAGCGACGAACAGAAATCAGGCCGCAGGAAGGCGAGTTCTCCATCGAGGATATGATCGCACAGGAGGATGTGGTCATCACTATCACGCACGAGGGTTTCATCAAGCGTTTTCCGGTTTCAGGGTACCGGCGTCAGGCCCGTGGGGGCAAAGGGGTGACCGGAGCCCAGGCCAAGCATGAAGATTTCGTGGAGCATATGTTCGTGGCATCCACGCACAACTATATTCTTTTCTTTACCAACAGGGGCAGATGCCACTGGCTGAAAGTCTATGAAATTCCGGAAGCTGGGCGAGCGGCCAGGGGAAGGTCTCTGGCGAATATCATGGAACTGCAGCCGGGCGAGATGATCCGGGCATATATCAACGTAAAGAATTTCGATGATTCTCTTTTCATCGTTATGGCTACATCCAGGGGTATCATTAAAAAAACCGAGATCGAAGCGTTTTCCCGGCCTCGCCGTAACGGTATTGCCGCTATTACGATAGAGGACGGCGACGAGTTGATCGATGCTCGTCTGACCGACGGAGAACACGATATTATCATGGCAAAGAATTCGGGCTATGCGGTCCGTTTTGCTGAGAAAGATGTCCGTCCGATGGGAAGGACGGCCATGGGAGTAAAGGGGATAACCCTGGACGAGGATGAGCATTGCATTTCCATGGTGACATCGAAACGTTCCGACACCTCACTTCTCGCTGTTACGGACAACGGGTTCGGCAAACGCAGTAAGGTTGAGGACTACCGGCTCACACGCAGGGGTGCGAGAGGAGTTATCACTCTCAAAGCGCACGAGAAAGTTGGCAGTCTTGTTGGCCTGCTCGATGTCAATGACAGCGATGATCTCATTATTATTACAGCCAACGGTATTGTCAATCGTCAGCATGTATCCAATATCAGGCTTACCGGTCGCAATACTTCAGGGGTAAGGCTTGTTCGGCTTATGGATGGTGATTCGATTTCTGCTACTGCGAGAGTGCCGAAAAACGGAGATGAAGATGTTAGTGACGGTCCTGAGGAGCAGATCGAGCTTTTTGATTCCTGAGGATATTTTTTACAAGAGGTGGTTATGGACATGAGAACAGAGCCCTATATACTGCATGAAGAACCTGGATTGAAAAAGTATTGTGCATGCGGGTTATCGAAAAACAAGCCTTATTGTGACGGTTCCCATCACGGAACGGGCATGCACTCGTACAAGGTAGAGATTGAGGAGGAGAGAACTGTTGCGATATGCGGTTGCGGCCAGTCGAAGAGCAAGCCGTTCTGTGATGGCTCGCATTTGTCACTGTAGGGTGTGAGAGAAATACAGGGCAGCCGCTTGTTCTCAGATAATTCGACAGCACGGCACTGCCGCGCTTAGTGAAACGATCAACTTTGGAAAACACCGTTACTGTTATGGCACGACCGAAAAACGTAAAGCATATTTTTGTTACAGGAGGGGTTGTCTCGTCTTTAGGCAAGGGTATTTTGTCTGCTTCCCTTGGGCTGCTTCTGAAGTCACGAAGCCTTCGTGTAGCGATACAGAAATACGATCCGTATATAAACGTTGATCCCGGAACGATGTCGCCGTACCAGCATGGGGAGGTGTATGTTACCGATGATGGTGCAGAAACGGATCTCGATCTCGGACATTATGAGCGGTTTCTTGACGAGCCGACGTCGCAAGCGTCCAATCTGACGATGGGCAGGGTCTATAAGTCAGTTATTGACAAAGAACGTCAGGGCGAATACCTGGGAGGTACCGTTCAGGTGGTGCCTCATGTGATCGACGAGATCAAGGAAAAAATGAATGAGCAGGCGAAAAACGGAAGTCTGGATATACTGATTACCGAAATCGGTGGCACTATCGGTGATATCGAATCGCTGCCTTTTCTCGAAGCCATGCGTCAGTTGAAACTGGATCTGGGCCCGAAAAACCTCCTGAACATCCATTTGACCCTTGTGCCTTACATCAAGGCGGCCTGTGAACTCAAGACCAAACCGACGCAGCACAGCGTCAAGATGTTGCTTGAAACCGGAATTCAGCCGGACATTCTTGTTTGCCGGAGCGAAAAGCCGCTTTCAAGAGAGATTAAAAACAAGGTCGGGCACTTCTGCAACCTTCATGAATCAGATGTCATCGGTCTGAACGATTGCGGGACGATCTATGACGTACCGTTGATGTTGCTGAACGAACAGCTCGACAAGCGTGTTCTGAAAAAGCTCAATATCAAGAAGTACAAGGATCCTGAGCTTTCCTACTGGCGGGACTTCTGTAACAAGGTGAAACATCCGACGGATGGAGAGGTGACGATCGCGATATGCGGAAAGTATACCGAATATCCCGATGCGTACAAGTCGATTCTCGAGGCTTTTGTACATGCCGGGGCGATGAACAACGTCAAGGTGAATGTCAGGCTGCTCAGGGCGGAAGATGCTGAGGAAAACGGCGGTAGCAGTGCTGAGTTTCTGAAAGGGGTTCATGGCGTGCTGGTTGCTCCCGGTTTCGGTGACAGAGGTATAGAAGGCAAGATCAGTTTCATTCGTTATGCCCGTGAGAACAATATCCCTTTCCTGGGGATATGTCTCGGTATGCAGTGCGCAACGATTGAGTTCGCTCGTAACGTGTGCGGTTTCAGCGAGGCCAATTCAACGGAATTCAATAAACG
>NZ_PDNZ01000009.1 GCF_003182595.1 Prosthecochloris marina | reverse complement strand
TGGGCAAGCACCAACACGTTGTCTATTGTAACCGGAAGCGGCAATACTTACGGACAAGCTGGTATTGGTGGTTACTCAAGTGCTTCCAATGGTTTTGTTGGGGCATGGTCCGGCGGCTGGGATTGACAATAGCGCTGTTAAAAGAGAAAGAAATGCAAGACCGAAACATTTTTTCGGTCTTGCATATGCTTTGATTAGAATAACAACATTAGACATGCATGCACGATGAAAAAAGGACTACAGATAACCTTTGTAATCGTTTTGTTTTTTGTGACAACTACCGGCCGGGCAGATACAGACATCGATAACTCTGCTACTGCTCAGTCTCAGGCTACTAGTGTTGCTGAAAACAACAATGGTGGAGATGGCGGAAGTGCGGCGGCGTCTATTAGCTTTAAAGGATCGTCGTCATCTCCTGCTCCCTATATTCCAGGGACTGTAACTGGACCTACAGGACTTCCCAGCCTCTTCAATATAATCGGTAGGCCTGCTCAGTTAACTGGACTTGCGCTGCAATCAAAACATTTCTTCTCTCCAACATGTCATCGTGTTGAAACAGGGGAAAGCGGCGGTACCAAAATTGTGTATACCGGTGCAAAACCTGCTTCGAGAGAAGACGTGAAAGAGCGTGATGTTTACTTTGACTTTTCCGGTGTGGGACAGGGAGAACTTATCGGTTCGATTACGATCCAGAGTAAAAAGACAAAGGCTGACGAGGTTGATTTACACACATTGATCTTTGACGCGACTCAGTTTGCTGCAGGGATCAAAGAGTTGAGAGGGTATGACATTACACTTCTATCCATCCCTCAGGCAATTTCATGGGGTATTGGAATCGATGCCAAAAGCGATGGTCTTTCCGTTTCTCCAGTGTTGTCAAGCCTCCTCAACGGTCCTACAGGAGTGTTGACAGGTCTTGCTTCAGGTTTTTCACAAACAGGTGGTGTTACAGTGCCAACAGGTATTGTGGGTTGTACGTTTCTTGTTCTGATTGAAAATGAGAGATCGCAAACTATCGATATTCGGCAAGCATATGTGAATAATACCAATGGCAATGGTAAGGAAAATGGTAGTGGAAATGGCAAAAAGCTTGAAGCCATTGAAGCGCAGGAAACAAAATAAAGACTATATAAAGCTTAATATCGACATCCCGATGATTTTATTCTTTTTTTGTGAGTTGGTATTAGCTTGATGACATGATAATAAGAGTTGCGCCGGGGTTCTTCGGCGCATCTTTTTTCCTTCTTTTCTTCCTCCATTTTGCGGCAGAAGCGCTATCTGTAACCTTCGCTTTCTTTTCCCTGAATCGCCCATCACTATTTTTCCCCTTTGTATTTGATTTGTATTTCTTATTTTTAGCAATAAGATGTTTGCCGTTCCCCCCCCTTCCAACGGAGCGTTGAGCATCGTCCCCTTTCATCAGCCAAGCATTTTTTTTGTTGCAGTACCGCTATGGGGCTGACGTGGCGGAGCTGTGTAAAAAGTTACTTTTTTGTCAAAAGGCTGTATTTTTTATGTGGAAAAAGTATAACTTCTTTGCTGAAAAGTCTTTCTTCCCTCGAACGTCAATTTTTACAGTAACCGGGGTAAACAGTCATGAACACAACATTGAAACGTTTTATCGCCTTTGTTCTTGCCGTGCAGGTTTTTGTTTCACCGCTTTTCACGGTGAGTGCTTTTGCGCAACAGCCTTACGGTTCATCCGGCCTGTTATACTCGTCGCCTTCAAGAGGATACCAGCAAAACGGTTACAGTCAGCAACAGCAGATTATGCCTGGTTATGGTATGCCGCAGGATACCTATTTTACCGACAGCATGGGTAATATTCTCATGTATGTCAATGTCCTTGGCGAGGTATATAAACCCGGTCAGCATATCGTTCGTCAGGATTCCGATATCTCTTCTGTACTCTCGCTCGTAGGAGGGCCGAAAGAAGATGCGAACCTTGAAAAGGCTAAGCTGCTCCGCCACAAGCCCGATGAAGATGGTACCCAAACGTACCCGATCAACCTCGAATCATATTTTGAAGAGGGAGACCGTTCCGAATTTGTCGAACTCAAACCAAACGATACCCTTGTGATTCCTGAAGACAAAGGGCTCGATACCAACATGGCGCTTCGTATTGCGGCACTTATCGTTTCAGCGGCAAGTGTTTATGCCATAGCAACAAGGTAGAGTGGGACGTATAGGTAATGGTTAATGGGGATTAGGAGATTGGTAATAGGGATTTGGTAATAGGTAAGGTGGGTTTTCGGGCTTGGTCCGAAGATGGTTGAAAAGAGGATCATGCAACCTTATGAAAAAGATGTTCGGATTTCACATAGATGCGGTGTACAACCCCCAAGAAAGTCATGCCGCACATGATGCGGCATCCATAGTGACGTTCATTGAAAGATGGATCCCCGGGTCGCGCTTCGCTTGCCCGAGGATGACATTTTCTATCTTCACCTTAGCACTTAGCACTTAGCACTTAGCACTTAGCACTTAGCACTTAGCACTTAGCACTTAGCACTTAGCACTTAGCACTTAGCACTTAGCACTTAGCACTTAGCACTTAGCACTTAGCACTTAGCACTTAGCACTCACAGAACTAAATATTATTTGATGGCGGATAATGAAAATCAGATAGAGCAAGAGATAAACATTCAGGAGCTACTGCAGATCCTGTGGAAGAATAGAGTCCTGATCGGAGTGGTGACCGGTTTGGCTCTGGTGCTGGTGCTCCTGTACCATTTCTCGGCAACTCCCGAGTATCGCTCGACTTCCGTTGTGCTTATCAAGACCGACAAGGGCGGTGTGGGTGAGATGATAAACCCGTTCGAGTCGATGACCGGTTTCGAGCTCCAGAACGATATCGAACTGATCAAGTCGTTTCCGCTTGCAGAAGAAGTGGTTAGGGACTTGGCTGCCCGGAAAGATCGTGATTCGTTGCAGCTGTTTGGAGAACGGCGCTATGTTTCCCCTATCGGTGCTCTGTTCAGTGGCCTGCAATTCGGGATGGGAAAAGAAGAGGCAGCAGATTATGATCTGTTGATGCGCGAATACGCAAAAACGTTGCAAAAACGGATATCGGTGGGTAATGCCCGGGATACCGATATCCTGAAAGTATCGGTATCGAGTCCTTTTCCCGATGAAGCTGCCTTGTTGACCAATGCGATCTGTCAGTCCTACATGCGTAAAGACATAGAGTGGAACGCCGATCAGGCGATGTCGGTCAAAGAGTTTGTCAGTGAACAGCTGGCAAGTCAGCAGCGGGAGATCGCCGCAGTTGAGGACCAGCTGTCGTCCTATATGAAACAGCAAAACATCTATGAGCTGACCGGCAACGCCGAAAAGCTGTTGGAAAAGCTGGTCGAGGCCGAGTCCCGTTACAACGATGCTCAGGCTGAATACAATATTTTGAAAAACCGTCAGGACTTCCTGGTACAAAAACTCTCCGAAGAAGAAAAAGCGCTGAGCGCTAAAATAGCCAAAAATGTCGATCAGCAGTCAAAAGAGCTTAAGAGCCGTATCAAGCAGGAAGAAAAAACACTGATCACACTGGCGGGAGAATCAGGTGCTGAAAGCAGTTCCTATATCGCCAAAAAACAGCAGCTCGATGTGCTCAAACAGCGGTTGCAGGAGCTGACCCGAAACATGATTGCCGGAGAGCTGGCGTTCACCAGCAAAGCCCGTCAGTACCAGTTCGATCTTATCTCTGAGCAGTTGCAGACCGATGTTCGCCTTGCGGAACTCAGCTATATCGCTCAAGAGTATCAGCGATCCAAAAATTATTATGAAAGCCAGCTGAACCGGCTGCCGCAAAAACAGCTCAACTACGCCCGGTTGCAGCGGGATCGTGAAGTACTCAACAACACCTATACCTTCCTCAAAGAAAAGCTGGAAGAGTCGCGCATCAAGATCGCCTCGGAAGTCGGCAAGGTGGTGATCGTCGGCGCAGCGTTCCCTCCCATTGATCCCGTGGCACCGGATTTGAAGAAAAACCTGCTGATCGGTCTCATACTTGGGCTCGGGCTTGGCGGGGCTATGGTTTTTGTACGGGAAATGCTCGATCATTCCCTCAAGGATGATACTTTTCTCGAAGATCACGGTTACACCCCGTTGGCAGCCATACCGTATGTGGAAGATGGAAACGGTAAAGATCTGCCGAAAACCCTGAAAGGATCATTAGAACAGCTCACTGGCTATCTACCGAAATATGGTGACAATGGTAAATCTTCAAAGTATATCAAAACCAACAGTCAAGGCAAGATCGTGCCGTCGACTCATGATCGAAAGCCATTGTTGATGGCCGATAGTTTGTCGTCTCCCTTTGCCGAGTCGTTTCGGGACCTACGTACCAATATTGTTTTTTCCCAGGCCGACCGGCCACTCAAGTCGATCCTCGTGACCGGGACAGAGATCAGTGAGGGCAAATCCACGGTGTGTGGAAATTTGGCCTATGCTTTTGCTCTCAACGGCAGCAGGGTGCTGCTCATCGATTGTGATCTGCGCCGTCCGAGTCAGCACCGGCTGTACAGCTGCAAAAAAGTCCCTGGTCTGTCGGATTATCTGGCTGGTCTGGAAGTCGATGCTGAAGCATTGATTCAGCCTACCATGCATGAGAACCTGTACATCCTGCCGGCGGGTAACAAAACGCCGAGCCCCAATGAGTTGCTGGGTTCCAATAAAATGAACGAATTGATCAAGCGCTTCGAAGACGAGTGGGATTATGTGATCCTCGATACACCGCCGCTGTTATTGCTCAGTGATACAACACTGATTTCACGGGCAGCTGATGGAATACTCATGGTGGTACGAATGGGGTATACCAACAGAAACCTGCTCAAAGAGGTGCAGAAGCTCGATTACCTCAAGCATCGGTTGCTTGGAGTTGCAATTGTCGGTCCTTCGGAAAAAATAGGCTACGGCAGCTACGGCCGGTATTACGGCCGGTACGGTTACAAGGGATACTACAGCTACAAATCCTACAGCTCCTACCTCGATGAACAGAGGAATTAAATTTGGTCCACTAATTGCCACTAATTATCACGAATTGAAAAGATGAAGAACAGGTGTTTTTGATCGGCCGGAATTTACTGGAGAAAAAAAGCTTCCGTATATGATATGGAGCTATTATATAAAGATGAAGCTTTTCAGATAATCGGTGCGGCTCAGGAAGTTCATAGGCAGCTCGGTCATGGTTTTCTGGAAGCAGTTTATCAAGAAGCATTAGCTGTTGAATTTACTTTGAGAACAATTCCTTTCGAAAAGGAAAAGTCGTTTCCGGTTTTTTACAAAAATCAGACTCTCGATAAGTATTATCAGGCTGATTTTTATTGTTATGGAAAAATCATCGTTGAGCTTAAAGCTCTCGTTCAGATTACCAGTGATCATGAAGCGCAAGTCCTCAATTACTTGAAAATCACGAAGTCAAAGCTTGGGATTCTTATAAATTTCGGCCAGAAATCGTTGGTTTTCAGAAGATTGTTATGGTAAATCGTGGCATAGTGTTAAAGTATTATTATAGATATGATTAGCTGCAAAGCGGGTTATTTTTTCCGTTTTGCAGCTAATCCAGTTTGTGATAATTCGTGTTAATTAGTGGACAGTTCATATTCCAAATGCGCGAAATTGGTCGAGTAGGACGGTTACTGACAGGTATTTACAAGAAATGGAATAGCTATTGATGTCCATTTCCTATTGCCTATTACCCATTATTCCATTACCGTTTCTTTATTAATCGCTATTTATCTTTAATCTTTTTAACCCCAAGGACCATGAAACGAATCCTGACTCTCATTTTTGCAGCGCTTGTCTGCATGCCGGTGGTGTCTCATGCCGATGAGCCGAGCGGTATTCCTCCAACCATTTTGCCGAACATTCACGGTAAATCTCTCACTACTCCGGTAGCTTGGGGTGCTGCTAATGGCGTTGTTTTCGCTGGTGTCGGTGGCACGGTGAACGCACCGTACAGAGATGAAGCTGATGGGGCTGCTGTGCTTGGTATCGGTGTCGGTGATCCTATAAAGAATCTTGGGGCACAGATATCCTTTATTTCCCTTGACCTCGACGAATGGGAGGAATATTCCATGAGTCTTCACCTCCATCATGATTTCGGCGGTGGTATGGCTGTTGGTGCAGGTATTGAAAACGTCATGCTTACCGACGGTGGGGACACTGGAGAGAGCTATTATGCTGTTTTCAGTCATGGTCTCCAGGGTGACATGTTCGCAACCGAAACAGGAGCATCAAAACTTCATTTCAGCATCGGTGTTGGATCGGGTCGTTTTGCCGAAAAGAGCGATGAAGATATCGCAGACGGGAAAGGCGATGATGGTACCTATGTTTTCGGCAATGTAGCGTATGAGCTGTTCAACGAGTTCAATGCCATCGTTGACTGGAACGGTATCAACCTCAACGCCGGTCTTTCAAAGACCTTCTGGGTCGATCGTTTCCCTGTTGCCATAACATTGGGCGCAGCCGACCTTACAGATAATTCCGGTGATGACGTGCGGTTTATTTTTTCTGTAGGAACAGGTTTCAAAATCTGACCCCCGTATCAACATTTTTGTCCATCCTGATTGCTTTTTGGGTTGGTACTCATAATTCGTGAAAATTAGTGTTAATTCGTGGACGTATAACCCTAAATTCAAATATCATGAAAAAGATATTCCTGTTTTGTTTTGCGTTGCATTTTGCTGCTATGAGCTTTGCTGTATCAACAATGAAAGCGCAAAGCAACAATTCAGATGGAGCAGTCATTGGGAACTTTTCTGATAATGCTGCTGCAAACGCCCTTGAAACAGGTTCTACAGCAGGGCAGTCTGCTGCCGGTGCTCCCGGACCTGAGGACGATGAAGAGGAGGGTGAGGGAGAAAATAAAGATAAGGATAGGGAAGACGTTATACAAAGTGCGCCAGACCAATCTGAAGAGGGTGCATTCGGGCCCTTGGAAGAGGGTGAATCTGGGGAAGGTGCAAAGCCCAGAGGATAAGTTCAGCGATCTACGTTTGAGTTTATTTTTTGGATTGGGGAAAGAGGTATGACAAACATGACTCCTTTCTTCCTGTCATTCCCGGGCAAGAGAAACGCGATACGGGGTCCATTCTTATGTCGAGACTACCTATAGATGCCGCATCAAGTGCGGCATGACTTCCTCTCTACTTGTCATCCTCGGGCTCGGCCCGGGGGTCCTCTTGTGTTGAGAGTATCTATGAATGTCGGTCCTGTTTAATATTCTTTGTTTATTACACAGATTGGCATGAGTTGGGGGAGAGATGCTGGTATGATGTTACGGGCATAGGATGCTATCTTTCTCCTGTTCATTATTTCACTATTTCGTAACAGAGCTCCCTGTCATTAATTCCATAAGAAATGGTACATTGCAATGTATGAACATACTCCATTCCCCACTTCAGAAAATACACATAAAGCATTGTGACTGAAGGATGCGGTGGTGTTGTTCAAAGTGCCGGGTAATCCCCTTTCCACTCAAAATACCGGTGCATTTTTTACAAAAATTATACGTAAAGTTCTTAGGTTTCATCACTTATTTTCTTATAATGTACGCATGATAAAGATGTTATTTAACTCTAAATATGTAATCATGGAGTGTAACTGAAGGTGGCGTAGCTTTTGATTGCTTCTCTTCCCCCACTAACCCACAATAATCAGAGAAAATCATGTCTCCTTTTTATCTGATACCGGTCCCGCTGTTTGCTCTTCTTTCCTTTGAAGCTTTGTCTGCAAAAACAACAGCTGAAGAGGCTGCCCTCACGATTCCATTCACACAATATACAGGGATTTATCTTGTCGCTCTGGCAGTTTCCTACGTGATGATCATGTTTCTTTCATCACATGCCGAAAAGCTCGGGTTTATCGATCACCCCGACGGCAAGCGTAAAATTCATACCGTTGCCAAGCCTCTTATAGGCGGTATCGGTATTATAACAGGAGCACTTATGGCTATGCTGCTGTTCGTGCCTTTCTGGCAGAATGTAGGACTGATCATTGCAGTGCTCATGATAGTTGTCATGGGGGCAATTGACGACAGGCATGATGTCAGTTTCAAAATTCGTTTTTTGGTACAAACCGGGGCGACGGTTTCTATCATGTATTTTGGCGGCACTGTTCTTGACTCATTCGGAGATCTCATGGGTTGGGGGGTAATTCAGACAGGTTTTCTCGCTGTTCCTGTAACCATATTTTGCATTATAGGAGTAATCAATGCCGTCAACATGACCGATGGTCTCGATGGATTGGCAGGTGGATCCTCACTGGTGGCTTTCATCGCTTTTGGAATGCTTGCCTGGCTGAACAATCAGCCAGAGCTTACCTTTATCAGTGTTGCTTTTGTCGGTGGACTTGCAGCGTTTCTGCGTTTCAACTGGTACCCGTCCAAGCTTTTCATGGGTGACGCCGGGAGCATGAGCCTGGGGTTTGTACTCGCGTTTTTTGCCATAGAAGTGACCCAAAAAGCAGGAGGCGCTGTTTCTCCGGCTGCAGCGCTTTTAGTATTGGCGTTGCCGGTTACCGATACCATCACCGTTATGGTTAAGCGAGTACTGAAAGGGCAGAGCCCTTTTCACCCGGACAAGACACATCTGCACCACATTATCAAGGCAATGGGTTTCAATCATCGCAAGGTGGTTGTGGTCATCATAGCTGCAACGACCATCTCATCGAGTGTTGCCGTTTTCGGTACCCTCATGCACTTTCCCGATTATCTCTTCTTCACGATCTACCTTTTCTGTTTCACCCTGTACTTTGTCGCATCCTACAAACTCAGAGCAATCTACAGGCTCCTCATCCGCCTCCGCCAACAGAAAGTGTTTAATATAGAGCTTGGAGAGGTGCTTCGTTAAGAAGCATTCTCCAGTACTGAGCAACGGGCAATGAGTACTGAGTTAAGTGTTTTGGGCGTAAACGGATGAAAGTTTATTCATACTCATGCGCTATCTTACAAACATGAATATGTGTTAACAGCTTTAATTAGTGTGATGAGTGAGGGTGCTTTGGTTTATACTCCGTTGCTCATTGCTCAGTTTATAAATGAAGATTGAAAGGTTTGAGGATTTAATTGCTTGGAAGAAAGCAAGAGAGCTGACGAAGGAAATATATGAGGTTACAGGACAAGGTTTGTTTTCGAAAGATTTTGGCATGAGAGATCAAATTCGTAGGGCTTCAGTCTCTATCATGTCAAACTTGGTTGAAGGATTTGAAAGAGGATCGGCGAAAGAGTTTCACCAGTTTTTGGTAATTGCTAAAGCATCATGTGCAGAGGTTAGGTCACAACTATATGTGGCTTTCGATGCAGGGTATGTTAGTGAAGCAAATTTTTCTGTTTTAGAAAAAAAGGCTGCCGAAGTTTCCAGAATAATAGGTGGATTACAAACATCTGTTGCAAAGCAAAGAAGCTGAAGTTTAAAACTCATTGCTCAGCACTCATTGCCTCATTCCTTTCTGCCGTTATGGCGTTTGTTTTTGCGCCGGTTCTGGCGGACAAAGTTTTTCAAAAACAAAAGATTTTGTTGAAGAAATTAGTTGCTATTTTAACTATACCCTATAGGGGAATGTGATATGAAAGCGACTATACTAAAAAAAATGGCTAAGAAAGTGATTAAAAATCCTAAGAGAATAAAGGGCTATGTTGATAACTATTTAGGTGATTTTAATCCAAAAAGAATAAATATAAATAACATTATAAAATATAAGACATTTTTCCCGATTTGGGATGCTTGTCAAATTGAAATAACTTCTTTTTGTAACAGAGATTGCGATTTTTGTCCGAGATATTCTGATAGATCTGGTGTTAGGAAAAATGAAAATGGGCATAAGGTTAAAAAACAGATGCCCTCTGAAAAGGTTTATGATATTATTAATGAATTGGAAAAAATTGGATATAGAGGTAAATTGCGCTTTGGAAGGCTTTCCGAGGCATTATATGATGATCGCTATGTTGAATTTGCTAATTATGCAAGGTCAAAAGATCTTTATTTGAAAGAGTTTTCAAATGGGGATCCACTAAAGAAAAATTTAAAATTGTGTGCAGAATTGGATGGGGTTCTTCAAGAGATTGTCATTGGTCTATATGACTGTAAGGATGAAAATGAGATATGTGAACAAAAAAAATGGTTTATTCAGAAATTTAAAAAAACAAAAGTATCTTTTAGTATTCCTCAAAAAAACTGCCTTTTTCGTCAAGGCTCAAAGGTATATGTAGATTATGCGGATAAAAAGAAAGATGTTGCTTTGTTAAATCCGTGTTTGAGTTATGAAAAAAGGTATTTATTGATTCGATATGATGGTGAGATTAGTTTATGTTGTGAGGATGATTCTTGTTCATTTAAAGTTGGAAATGTTTTTTTGCAATCTATTGCTGAGATTTGGTGGTCTAATAGGCATCGTAAGATTATACATGATATAAGAAAGAAAGGTGGAAAAATGAAATATAAGAGATGTAGAGAATGTTATGTTGAGATGGAGGGGTTTAATTTGTAGAGATAAATCTTGTTAATTTCATTTTGAGAGAAAATGTGAAAAATCATCATAATTTGCATTATGTCAAATATTGAAAGATGATGTTTGAAAAGGTTGATAATGAAGTTTTGTGAATTATATTTTTAGAGATTATCAATATCTGTTGATCAAAAAAACTGTCCTATAAATGTGGAGTAGCTGAAAAAAAGAATATTCATATTTTAATAAATATAGCTAAGGGCTCTTTAGCTGAACTGGATACTCGGTTAAAAGTAGGTAAGATGATCGGTTATGCGAAAAGACATTGCTGAATTGTCTGAATTGATTATTCGGGTTGGAAGCATGTTGACAGGCTTATACAAAAAATGGAGTAGATAAAGCGCATTACCTATTCTCGAGTACCCAGTATCGAGAACGTTATAGCAAAAGCATCATGTGCAGAGGTGAGGTCGCAACTATATGTGGCTTTCGGTGTTGGGTATGTTAGTGAAGCAGATTTCTCTGTTTTAAAGAGAAAAGTTTTCGAAGTGTCTAGAATAATAAGTGGATTACGAACATCTGTTGCAAAGCAAAGAAGCTGAAGTTTAAAACCTCATTGCTCAGAACTCGTTGCTGATTTTAACACAATAGGGAGCCTCTATTTGGTCCAATAATGTTACTTGCCAGACACTGCAAGGAAATGCTTGAGCAAAAGGATATCCAGGAGGCTCTGGTATTCAGTGCTGTAGTAAACCCTGGCAGGGTTGAAGATCATGACGATAATACACGTCACTATTTGAAAAAAATTGATGAGAATAATAACAAATGGTTGCGAATTATTGTTAATGTAAAAGAAGAATCAAATAAGTGCGTTACGGCGTTTTTTGATCGGAGATTAAGGGGGAAAGAATGAAGGTAGTCTTTGACAAAGAGACAGATATACTTTATTTCAGGCTCGATAAGCCACGATAGTTGAATCCGAGGAGGTTAAAGCTGGTGTGATTCTCGATTATGATGAAAATGAGAATGTCATAGGTGTAGAATTTCTTAATGCTTCAAAAAGAGCGACAAAGGAAGAGTTATCTACCCTGCAATTTCGAACCAAATGAGTAAACGGTGGATTGCGAGCATCTGTAGCAAAGCAAAGAACTTGAAGTTTGAATCTTACTGCTCAGCAGTCGTTGTTCATTGCTTGCTATTCAGAATTGAGTTTTTTATATAACACAATCTTGTTATCCCCCATTCCCCTGAGTTATAAGTATGGAAAAAGCGATTGAGTTCCTTTTAAACAGGTTTCCTGCTTTGAGGAACAGGCTCGATGAGCATATGTTGGAAGTGATCAATGGGGCGGCTGTTGCACTTGTGTTGAAAGTTCTTGGGGCAGGGTTAACCTTTTTATTCAACTTGGTGCTTGCAAGGGCCCTTGGGGCTGAGGGGGCAGGTCTTTATTTCCTGGCGCTTACTGTCACTACTATTGCTACGGTATTCGGTCGTATGGGGCTCGACAATACGCTACTGCGTTTTACGGCTGCAAGCGCTTCGGTCAATGACTGGAGCGCAGTCAAAAGTGTTTATATGAAAGGTATGAAGCTGGCACTCATTGCCTCATTCCTTTCTGCCGTTATGGTGTTTGTTTTTGCGCCGGTTCTGACGGACAAAGTTTTTCAAAAGCCTGAGCTTATTGTTCCGATGCGCTGGATGTCGCTGGCTGTAGTGCCCATGACATTTGTTATCCTACACGCGCAAGTTCTCAAAGGCTTGAAGCGGATAAGGGACTCATTTATTGTTTTTGGTGTTGGTGTTCCAGCAATATCCCTGACTGCACTTTTATTGCTTGGCGGACGCTATGGCGTTAAAGGGGCGGTTTGGGCATATGCGTCTGGTGCGATAATTGCCGGGCTCTCAGGTGTTATTCTCTGGTATGTTGCAACGCCTCAGTTGAGAAAAGTTTCTACTTCTCTTCGAACAAATGATTTGCTGAAGAGCAGCATGCCGCTTTTCTGGGTAGCTTCATTGAACACGATGATAAACTGGATGGCAACGTTTGCACTTGGTGTCTGGGGCACGAAAGAAGAAGTCGGTTTGTTCAGCATGGCATCACGAACAGCAATGCTGACGAGCCTTATTCTGACCTCTGTCAACAGCATATCAGCACCAAAATTCGCTGAATTGTACAAGAAAAAAGATATGACGGCGTTGGGTGCAACAGCAAGGAATACAGCGAAATTGATGACACTTATTTCAAGTCCTTTGCTTTTCCTATTTCTCATTGCTCCACAGTGGGTGATGGGATTGTTTGGTGGCGAATTTCGGAAAGGAGGTATTCTTCTTTCTATTCTTGCGATAGGACAGTTTGTCAATGTTGCAACGGGGTCGGTAGGCAACCTTCTAATGATGAGTGGGAATGAAAAACTGATGCGGAATAACGTGGCTTTGGTGGCGGTCATGAGTATTCTATTGAGTGTGGTTTTGGTGCCAATCTATGGATCTCTCGGAGCTGTTATTGCAACTGCGGTATGTTTATCTTTGCAAAATTTGATCGCAGCTTATATGGTTAAATCTAGTCTTGGAATAAACACTTTGTCATGGCGTTAAATTTTTTCTGTGTTTAAAGATTAAAAAAAACTAAATAACTAACAATATACGTATATCTATGAAAAAATGCTGAAGGTTAGTATTGCTGGACATGAGGGATCATATTTTGCCGAACTGTTACTTTAGAAAGGATATTTGAAATAGTCCCCAAAAATAGGATCGTAAGTATAGTAGAAAAAACGTAAACTACTATTAATATGAAGCGAAGCAGGTGAAAATTTTGTGCGGAGTTCAAGACCAAAGTGGTGCTTGAAGCTTTGGGTGAATTTGCCTAAAAATACTAAATACACCGCAATCTGATTGCGCAGTGAAAACGTGAGTTTCTTGACCATGCTGTCAGTGTTTGAGCGTTTTGTTAAACCACGTAGTGGCGAAGCAAAGAGGACGCGGCACAGCTCTATATCAAAAAAACTGTCAGTTACAGATCAAAAACGATTTTCTCAAAAAATAGTTGCTGAGTTGAAAGCCTTACAAGAGCGACGCAATATGGTTGAGAAAGAACATCAGATATTCAGCATTGTCTGCCCAGTGTCATTTGCTGTCAATTCATAGTTCTTGGTTGTATTATCAGCCTAAATTAGAGCAAAGCTGAACAGGGTATTGATATGCCTTATTGATGAACAGTACATGAACAAACTACCCTACTACGTTATTTAACGTATCTGGGAGTGGCTAAAGGCTACAAAGTCAATATCGTCAAGTGTATCAGACGCCTCTGCCTCGGCTGATGAGACCAGAAGCAATCGGGTCAAAGCCGAATACCTCAAAGCCAACGTTGGAGCATATAGTGTATCGGTATTTACTCAAGAGCATGCCGACCATAAACAGAAACAGGTATGGGTAGTACCGATTTGGCCTAAGTGCCGATGCAAAATGGCTTCATGTACTGATGGTCATCATTGATCGGAAAAGTTGGTATGTGCATAACTGGTCGGTCTCGAATACGATGGAGATGGTCTAGTATACCGATGTTTTCCGTGAAACTGAGATCGAATGTACGGAAGACCAAAAATACTCAATACTGGTCTAATAAATGGAAAAGTACCTCAAAGAATTATCAATGGTAGAAAAACAACAGACTTTGGCGGCCGATTAAACATACTTGGTTTATGGAAAATACTGCCCTGACGAGGGGTGTTACTCAATATTATTAATACGTACTGTGTATTCCGTGAGAATTATAAATTTGTAAAAAATCGCTTAATTCATATTATGAATTTTTGCTTATATGCTTTTGGTTTGGATTACTGTATTTAATATTTGTATTGATAATGTTATATTTTAGTGATTTATGTTGCATGTTTTTATTGATGGTTTTTATGATTGAGCAATGTAAATGCTATTTCTTTGTTTACTGGTATATGTGATGATATTGGATGTTGTTTGATGTTTTGTGATATATTATTTCTGTGATGATGATTAGTGGTATTATTTGTGTGACATATATTTGTGTTTCTATGTGTTATTCTATTGATGCTGCTTTTTCAAGCCTGCTTGTTTTTAGTGATATATTAAATAAAAGAGTGAAAAAATGTGGAATTTGTATACTAAATTTTGAGTTTTATAATTTGGGGTAAATAAATAAATAAATAAATAAATAAATAAATAAATAAATAAATAAATAAATAAATAAATAAATAAATAAATAAATAAATAAATAAATAAATAAATAAATAAATAAATAAGGATTTGCTGTATGAATAAAAGAATTCTTGTGACAGGAGGCGCTGGATTTCTTGGATCACATTTATGTGATGAATTACTTTCATTAGGTAATGAAGTTATTTGTGTTGATAACTTTTTTACTGGTAGAAAATTGAATATAATTTCATTGATGAAAAATGCTAATTTTGAGCTATTGAGACATGATATTACATTTCCTTTGTATGTTGAGGTTGATCAGATATATAATCTTGCTTGCCCTGCAAGTCCAGTACACTATCAGTTTGATCCAGTGCAAACCACAAAAACAAGTGTTCATGGTGCAATAAATATGTTAGGTTTAGCAAAACGTGTAAAAGCAAGAATTCTTCAAGCGTCTACGAGTGAAGTATATGGAGATCCAGAAGTTCATCCACAAAAAGAAAGTTATTGGGGAAAAGTCAATCCAATTGGTATTCGAAGCTGTTATGATGAAGGCAAGCGTTGTGCAGAAACACTTTTTTTTGATTATTATAGGCAACAGAATTTAGATATAAAAGTGATTCGAATATTCAATACGTATGGCCCTAAAATGCATCCAGATGATGGTCGTGTTGTTAGCAATTTTATAGTTCAGGCTCTTAAAGGTGAAGATATTACTATATATGGAGATGGAACTCAAACAAGAAGTTTTTGTTACGTGGATGATATGATTGATGCATTTGTATTGATGATGAATACAGAAAGAGGTTACACCGGTCCTATTAATGTTGGCAATCCTGATGAATATTCTATACTTGAATTGGCAGAAAAGATAATAAATATAGTTGGAGGCAAATCAAGAATAAAATTTTTTCCATTGCCACAAGATGATCCACAACAACGTCAACCTGATATATCTGAGGCGATTAAAAAAATTGATTGGAGTCCAAAAGTAAAGCTAGATGACGGTTTGAAAAAAACTGTAAAATATTTTAATGATTTGATGAGTTCGTAATGATTTGATGTATTAAAAGTTCTTATTTAAAAAGTATAATAATAGATTAATATATCATTTTTTTTGATATAATGATTAAAAATAGTAAAAACATACTGTTTGTGGTTGGGATGGGGAGAAGTGGTACGACAATGTTAGCTTCTGAGTTATCGAAGCATAAAAATTTATGTGCAATACCTGAAGCGCAATTTCTTGTGGATTACATAAGCCAAAAAAGGGTACATGATTTACATTCAAGTTTTTTGAAGTATGTAAAAAAACATAAAAGATTTAAAAATAGTTGGAACGTATTGATGGATGAGAATAAAGAACTTGATTTAAAAGATGGTTATTTTTATTTGATAAATAAATACTTTTTTGAAAATAATATTGAAGATATATATATCAGTATCGATCATACGCCAAATAATATAGAAAATATCGATGATTTGTTTGAATTCTTTCCAGAGTCTAAAATTATTAATTTAATTAGAGATCCAAGGGCAGTATTTAACTCTTTAAAAAAAACAGATTGGGGCGAAATTGACCCTGAAAAATTTGCTTATGATTGGGTTCGTTGTGTTGCTTTAACAGAAATGTATGCAAAAAAATATGATGATAATATTTTAATTGTGAAATATGAAGATTTGATAGAAAAAAAGGGTGAGATTCAAAAAGTATATGACTACATTGGAGTAAGTGTGAATGGTCTATCACCCAAAAGTAAATTTGTGTTACCTTTATATACGGTTGGTCAGCATAAGCTTGTTGGAGAGTCCCTTGATAAGGCAAGGATAGATTACTGGAAGAAAAAATTGAAAAATAGAGAAGTGCAAGTAATAGAGGCAATAGCCGGTAATTTTATGAGAAATTATGATTATGAACTGATCTATGATGGAAAATGTAAAAAATACAATAATTGTGAAATAGTTTTGTCATGTTTAAAGATTATAATGAATAGACCTGTTAGGCGTTTAAAATATTCTTTGCGTATCAATAAGAAATATAAGTGATATTTTGTTTTTACGATATGAATTTAATGGTAAAAAATAATAATAATGATGATAATATTATAGATGTAATAATTATAACTATTATTTTTGTTGTTATAACTGGTAGATGGTTATTGGCAAGGTTTGAAGTTGGTACGTATGTTTCTTCCTTTTTGATTTTCCTGTCAATCGGACTGCTTTTTAAAAATAAGATTAAAATAACAAAAGAGTTTGCTTTTTATCTCGCATTGTTGGTGATATTGCTTTTAATAAATGTTATAAATGTAACTTTAAATTATTCATACCCAATACATGCAATAAAGGCATCGTTTAGATATTTAGCTTACTTTGTGTTGTTTATTGCATGTTATAATGCAAATATAAGAGGCGATCTGTTTTATAGGTTGTTTACTATTCTTTTGTATATACAGATACCATTCGTTTTGTATGAGGCGTATGTTATCGGTGAAAGTAGGCCGCATGGGTTACTGGGTAATGGTAATCACCTTAGCTATTTAATTGTTGTTTATTGTATTATTTCATTGGTTTATTATAAGAATTATTTTAATACAGCTTTGTTTGTGCTGTTGTTGTTGTTTTTGAAAGGTATAGGTTCGAATATAACATTGGCTATGGTTTTTGGATATTATGTTTTGATGATTAATAAAGGGAATAAAAGAATAGTTGCTATTATTATATACCTGGCGCTTATGATGGTTGGGTTATATGTTTTGGGCGAAAGACTAAATCAATGGCCAACATATTATGAACTTTATGATAGGTATTATGGTGATCAATATGGTGGATCAGATTCTTTAACATGGAGATTGATCGTATGGAAAATAAGCTTACAGCACTTTTTTCAAACCAATGGGGTTTTGTTCGGTTTAGGCATAGATTTTACGTCTGCTATGTCTCCTTATTCAACATCTGTAATACATAATGATCCACACAATGAATATGTTAGATTTTTAATTGAACATGGAGTTTTAGGTTTTTTATATTTTATTTTGCTTATAAAATATTTTAAAAAAGGAATACAAAAAATAGAAGAAGATAAACTACGTTATACTATTGGGTTGATTATTGTTGCTATACTTATTTCTGCGATTTTTGGAAATGTTTTGGTTCAAGCTAATATGATTTATATGGTTATATGTTGGTTTTCATGCAAGTACAGAGAATACAAAAATAATATGTAAATATATTAAAATGAATATTGCAATAGTTACTCCATGTAAAAATGAAGAGGCAAACATAAAAAAACTTGTTGATGGTGTTCTAAGTCAAGATTGCGTAGATACATGGGTTATTGTCGATGATAATTCTAATGATCAGTCGGTTAAGTTAATAAAAAATAGAGTTGAAGAAATAAAGAAAAAAGTTAAAAATTTATTTCTGATTGAGTCAGGATTACAGGATTTTTATGGATTAGGGAAAAAGTATAGTACAGTAGTGAAAAAAGGATTCGATAAAATTATAGAGTTTGAGAAAGAAAAAGGAGTAAGGCATGAATATATTGGCATATTAGATGCAGATAATTTTATAGGGCCAAAATATTACAATATAATTTGTACAGAATTTGAAAACGATAAAAGGTTGGGCATTGCTAGTGGGAAAACAAAAATTGAATCTTTCGGTAAAATAATTGACTCACAAGAAAGTGATCGTTGGGCTTCGGGCAGTTGCAGAATATGGCGTAGAGAATGTTTCGATCAATCATCTTATATAGTAGAAATTTCAGCTGATGCTGTGAGTTCTGCTAGGGCAAGGATGATGGGGTGGAAAGTAAGATCATTTGATAGTGCCTTTGTTATATCGAGGGAGGTGGGAGCAATACATGGCTATGAGTACTACGGAAGATCATTTTACTCAAGGGGGGTGCCGTATTATTTCGTTGTCTTAAGTATGATAAAAGTACTATTGTTTAGCCGAAATAAAAAAAGAGTCACGAAAGTCTTAAGGGGATACAAAAATGCAAAGGAAAAAAAAGTTGAAAAAATATCAGATCCAATTGCATTAAAATATTATAAAAACTATTTATATAATAATATTAAGGAATCACTTTTTGATAACATAAGGTTATAAAAACCATGTAATGGTTTATAAAGATTAAAACGAGGTTCGTTGAGTGATGAATAAAAAAAGCAAAGTATGTTTGGTTTGTGCGAATGGTGGACATTATACGGAAATGAACGCTATTGCTGATACTTATGAAGGATACGATCATTTTTATATTACATATTTTGGCCCGGATACAACGCATTTAAAAAATGCATATTATTTTAAAGATAGAAAAATATTGCTCTATAAAATGTTTGAGTTGTTTTTTTTATGTATACCTATATTGATTAAAGAGCGGCCAAAAGTTATTTTGTCAACAGGGGCTGCTATAGTTGTACCTATTTCAATAGTGGCAAAAATTATGAATATTAAAATAGTTTATCTTGACTCTGGTACTGTAATTGGTGAAAGGTCGGGTACAGGAAAGTTTATGTATTATGTCTCAGATGTATTTTTGACTCAATGGCCTGAAATGAAAAAAGTTTATGGAAAAAAAGCTAAATATTGGGGTAGAATATTATGATAATTGGAATATTGGGAACTTGTCCATATAAGTACGGTAGGTTTATAAAAATTATGGAAATATTGAATGAGACTATAGATGATGAAATAGTTATACAGTGTGGCAGTAATAAATATGATTCAAAAAAGATAAGATTTGTCGAGTATTTCGATCGCGATGAATATGGTAAACAAATAAAGAGTGCACAGTGTGTTATATCGCATGCTGGATTTGGTGTGTTAAATGACTGTATTAAATATAAAAAAAGATTGATTATTTGTCCAAGATCAAAGAAGTTAAATGAGCACTCAGATGACCATCAAATAGATTTGGCTAGTAACCTAATTAATAAAAGTCAATCGCTGAAAATAATTATGCCAGGTGAAGAAAGAAAAATAATAGAGTATTATAATGAAGTTATGTTAAAGCCATTCGATGCGATATTTGATTCATTAGAGAAAAATAGATTGATAAGGTCAATAAAATCATATATGAAAAATGTACTATAATGATAAGCCATACAATATTCCAAATTTTATTGTTGTTGGGGCTGCAAAATCAGGTACGACATCATTATATCAATACTTGAAGCAACATAATGATATATATATGTCGTTTCGCAAAGAAATAATGTTTTTTGATTTGAATTATTATAAGGGCTTAGAGTATTATGCTAAATATTTTAAGGGTTATAATGGTGAAAAAGCAATTGGGGATATATCACCAAGCTATATGTGTGATTCTAATGTCCCAAGAAGAATTGCGAAGATACTGCCAAAAACAAAAATAATTTTCTTATTAAGAAACCCGATTGACAGAATATATTCACATTATTGGGATCTTGTATGCTGGAAAATTATAAAAAGTGATTTTAGAGACGCAATTCATCAGAGTGCTATATGGAAAAAAAGTTATGGTTATTTGGAGTATGATATATTGGAGATGGGTCTATACTATAAATATATAAATAAATATAGGGAGTACTACTCTGATGACGATATTGGTGTTTTTTTATATGATGATATGTGTGAAGATGTTTATGCATTTATGGATAAAATATTCGATTTTTTAAACATAAGTAAAAGAGTTGAGATTGATCTATCTGATAAAGTGAATCAAAAACGTCAGCATAAAAATCAAATTTTGTCAAAAATTCTTGTGAGCGAAAGATTGAGAGAATATGTGGTTTCTAATATGAATGAAAAGACAATCAAAAAATTAAGAAAGATATATGATAATATTCTTTCAATTAATACAGAAAAAATAAAAGTTGAGGAAATAGATGATGCAGATAAAAGTTTTTTATTGAACTTTTACAAAAGTGATATAGAAAAATTATCGTGCTATTTGAATAGAGACTTAACTCAATGGCTAAATATATAATGTTATGAAAATTTTGCTTTTAAATCCACCATTTATCGCCATGTATTCAAGACAAAGTAGGTCACCATGCGTGGCAAAAAGTGGAACAATATACTATCCTTATTATTTGGCTTATGCAGCGGGTTCTTTGAGAAAGTGTGGATATGATGTAAAGCTATTGGATTCTATAATACTTGAGTATGATAAAGAACAGACAATATCGGCAATAATACAATATAAGCCAGATATGGTCATGATTGCAACAAGTACGCCAAGTATATACAATGATATTTTTTATGCAAATGAAATAAAAAAAATAAATGATAAAATAAAGACATGTCTTGTTGGAACGCACCCTACGAATTTGCCGGATGAAACCATGATGATGTCTAAGAGTATTGATTATATACTTAGAGGCGAATACGATTACACAATACGCGATTTGGTTGATGCTATAAAAAATAAAAAGGATTTAGATAGTGTTCCGGGATTAACATACAGAGAAGATATTGATGGTGTGGTAAGGCATAATGAGAATGCTGAATTGCCAACATCAAAAATGTTAGATGAATTACCATACGTTTCCGAAGTGTATTATTATATGATAGGAAGAGATGCTATGTATAAATATTTATATGCATCTATAAAATGGCCGTATTTATCGATACTGTCTGCTAGAGGGTGCCCTTATAATTGTTCGTTTTGTAATGTGCCATCAAAAAAGATGTATAGACCTAGATCAATAGGTAATGTTATAGGTGAATTAAGGTATATTAAAGAAAATATGCCTTTTATAAAAGAAGTGTTATTTGAAGATGATACTTTTACGGCAGATAAAAAAAGAACAAGAGAAATATGTAATGAAATAATAGAAAATAAAATAAAAATAAATTGGTCTTGTAATTCAAGAGTTGATTTGGATTACGATACAATGAAATTGATGAAAAAAGCGGGTTGTAGGCTTTTGTGTGTTGGCTTTGAAAGTCCAAATGAGAAATCGTTAAATGATATATCAAAATCTATAAATAACAAAGAGCAAATAAGTTTTGCGAAAGAAGCAAAAAGAGCAGGATTATTGATAAATGGATGTTTTATATTAGGTTTGCCTAATGACAATAAGGATTCCATAAAGAAAACGATCGAGTATGCAAAAAAACTATCACCGAATACAGCACAATTTTATCCATTAATGGTATATCCGGGTACAGAATCGTATAAATGGGCAAAAAGTAACGGATATTTAAAAACGGAAAATTGGGCAGATTGGTTAACAAAGGAAGGTTTGCATAATACGACAGTATCATATGATGAATTAAGTTCTGAAGAAATTATGATCGCATGTGATAAAGCAAGACTCGATTTTTATACTGACCCAAAATATATAAGTAAAATGATAATTCAATCAATAAAAGATCCTCATGAAGCATTGAGAATGTATAAAAGTGGGAAAGTCTTTGCGAAATATTTAATTGATTATATTAGAAGATCAAAAGAATTAAAAATAAAATAAAATGCTAAGTGTCATAATACCTGTTTATAATGCTAAAAAGACTATTGAAGATTGCTTGGCATCATTAGAAAATCAATCTTTACCAAAAAGCGAATATGAGGTGATTTGTGTTGATGATGGTTCTATTGATGATTCATTAGAAATTATTAAGAAAACCAAAAAAAAGGTTAGATATAAACTAAATATTTTGACACAAAAAAATCAGGGGCCAGCTGTAGCTAGAAATAATGGAGTTGCAGTTTCAGATGGCCATATAATCGTATTTACAGATTCTGATTGTGAGTTAGAAAAGAATTTTCTCGAGAAAATAAAATTATCATTTGAAGATAAAGAAATAGCAGGAGTGCAAGGTGCATATAAAACAAAACAAAAAAGCAAAGTTGCGCGATTTGCACAATATGAAATAGAGCAGAGATATGATATTTATAAAAGAAATAAGTATATATCTATGATGGGAACATATGCTGCTGCTTATAAAAAAGAAGTTTTTCAATATTATGGTGGGTTTGATACTAGATTTCCGATAGCGTCTGGAGAAGATTTTGCGCTATCAAGCAAAGTGTCATCTAATGGGCATAAACTTGTATTCAATGAAGATGCTATATGCTATCATAAACATCCTGATACAATAAGTGCTTATTCGAAGCAAAAGTATTCCCGAGGTTATTGGCGTAATTTATTGTATAAGCTATATCCTTCAAATATCATCAATGATGATTATACCCCAAATACACTAAAGATACAGTTTGTTTTGCTATCTTTGATAATGCTATTAATGATGATATCAATGCTTTTTCAATATACTGCAATATTTGTGATGATTTTTTTGTTAATAGCATTATTTTTTGTTGTTGATTATAAATTATATAAAAAGATATACAAAAAAGATAAGGCAGTATTTTTACTATCGCCAATATTTGTATTTGTAAGAATGATGTCGATAATTCTTGGAGTAGTCATGGGTTCAAGTAATTGGATTGTCGATAATTTGTCAGTACAAAAATAAAAAATTTTAAAAAACTGTCGTACTAGAGTAAGCTTTTAATCGTCATATTCAATAAAAAAAAGTAATTACATTATCGTGGAATGAAAAAGTTTGGGTGACTATAAAAGTATAACCTATTATTTTTGATTTGCTACAGAGAAAGATGAGCGATTAGATCGAATCGACAGAGATACAAAAAATCAAATAATAAATCAGTTATGAAAATTACCATATTTGGATCAGGGTATGTAGGGCTGGTGACAGGTGCATGTTTTGCAGATGTTGGAAACGAAGTTTTATGTGTTGATACAGATGAGAAGAAAATCGATCGTTTGAAGGAAGGGGAAATTCCTATTTATGAACCGGGTCTTCAAGAATTAGTGACTGATAACAGCAGAAAAGGACGTTTAAGGTTTACGTCAGATTCTGCTGAAGGTGTGGCATTTGGCCTGTTTCAGTTTATTGCAGTGGGTACTCCACCAGGAGAAGACGGATCAGCAGATCTTCGACATGTGCTCGCTGTCGCTGATACTATCGGTCAGAAGATGGATGATTACAAAATAATAGTCGATAAGTCTACTGTACCGGTCGGCACTGCAGAGCTTGTGAGTAAGCGTTTATTGTCAGCACTAGGTGAGCGCGGTCTGTCAATTGATTACGATGTTGTGTCGAATCCAGAATTTCTTAAAGAAGGGGATGCTATAGCAGATTTTATGAAACCTGATCGCGTTGTTGTTGGGGTTGACAATCCAAGAACAAAGGAGTTGCTTCGTACGCTCTATGCTCCATTTAACCGTAGTCATGACCGATTTATTGCAATGGATATTCGTTCCGCGGAACTGACGAAATATGCGGCTAATGCTATGCTGGCTACGAAAATAAGCTTTATGAATGAGATCGCTAATATAGCGGAACGAGTTGGGGCGGATGTGGAAGCTATTCGTTTAGGTATCGGTTCAGATTCGAGAATTGGTTTTTCATTCATTTATCCAGGATTAGGTTATGGTGGTTCTTGTTTTCCAAAAGATGTGCAAGCACTTGAGCGTACATCGCATCAGCATGGTTATGATGCCAGAATTCTGCAGGCAGTTGAGGCGGTTAACTATGAACAAAAATTCTCTATCGTTAAAAAAATAAAGCAACATTTCAAAAATGAACTCAGTGGAAAAACGATTGCGCTATGGGGGCTTGCTTTTAAGCCAAATACTGACGATATGCGTGAGGCACCAAGCCGAAGAGTGTTAGAGGAGCTGCTAAGTTCAGAGGCGAAAGTACGAGCATATGATCCAGTAGCAATGGGTGAGGCCCGCAGTATCTATGGTAAGCGTGAAGGATTGGCGTTGGTCGAGACGTCAGAATCTGCGCTTAGAGGGGCAGATGCATTGGTAATAGTGACTGAATGGATGGTGTTTAGGAGCCCCGACTTTGAGATGATAAAGCAAGAGTTGAGTACCCCCATCATTTTTGATGGAAGAAATATTTATGATCCTGATCTGATGGAACAGCTTGGGTTTATTTATTATTCCATTGGTAGAATGCCAAAGGGCATTGAGGTATATGAGGCTATTGGTTAGCATGTCAAGGTTATGTAGGGACAACGGCTTCAGTTTTTTTGAAGTCATAATGGTATGATTTTTGCCTACGCTGTCCTCGAATTATTAAAGTCTTTCGGGCGAAATCAGTTTCTGAAAGGTTATTAACTGCATTACGGGTAAAGAATAATCCTGAAATGCTCGATGCATGCAGGGCTTCACTGGAAAAAGCCACTGATGATCTTGATTTTCTAAGGCTCGACGAAGAGTCGTTTAGCGCATGTCCATCGGATTCGATCGATTATGCTGTGATGGAAAAAACAATGCATGCCGTGGTGGTACCTCTTGATGCCGGGTGGAGTGACGTTGGCGCGTGGTCTGCTTTATGGGGGGTTAAAGAGAGGGATTCATTCGGTAACGTAGCGAAAGGCGATGTTCTGTTGCATGATGTTCAGAACAGCTTTATCCAAACTTCAAGCCGAATGGTTACCGCCATCGGTGTTGATGATCATGTGATCGTTGAAACTCGGGATGCGGGACTGGTAGCTTCCAAGGACAGGGTGCAGGATGTCAAGATAATAGTTGAGCGGCTAAAAAGTGAGGGACGTGATGAAGTGATTGCGCACGTTCGGGTAAACCGTCCTTGGGGCTCTTATGAAGCGGTTGATAGATCGGACCGTTTTCTTGTAAAGCGTATTATTGTCAAGCCCGGATCTGCGTTGTCTCTGCAGAAACATTATCATCGTGCGGAGCATTGGGTTGTCGTAAAGGGGACTGCCCGCATTACTGTCGGGGATGAAGAGGTGATTCTCCGGGAAGATCAGTCAACCTATGTTCCTCTTGGCACCAAGCATCGCCTGGAGAACCCAGGGAAGATACCGTTGGAACTGATCGAAGTGCAGATAGGCAGTTATCTTGGAGAAGACGATATCGGGCGCTTTGATGATAAATATGGAGATCGTATCGGCAAATGGTAAAAAATAAAGAAGATAGATAGTATTGCAAAAAATTTGCTGCCTTGGTCGATAAGTTGATCTCGTGCTACTTCTTACTTTACACTCTATTCAGCTATTTGTTGCTTTTAATGACTTTCGAGCATGATTTGGAGGTTGTGTGAAAGGAATTATACTTGCTGGGGGTTCTGGCACTCGGTTGTACCCGGTGACAAGAGGAATATCAAAACAACTTTTGCCTATATACGACAAGCCGATGATTTATTACCCGCTGAGCACGCTTATGCTTGCGGGGATACGTGATGTGCTGGTTATTTCAACACCGGTTGATCTTCCTTTGTTTCAGAGAGTATTGGACGATGGAAGTGACTGGGGAATCAGGTTATCCTATGTAGAACAGCCTTCGCCTGACGGATTGGCGCAGGCGTTCTTGCTTGGTGAGGAGTTTATCGGAAATGATGATGTGTGCCTTATCCTTGGTGATAATATCTTCTTTGGCTATGGCTTCACCGGTATGCTGCAGAGAGCGGTGCAGGATGTTCAGAAGGTGCGTGTAGCTAGTATTTTCGGGTATTATGTGAACGATCCGGAACGGTATGGAGTGGCTGAATTCGACGAAGCAGGTAATGTGCTGTCGATAGAGGAGAAGCCGAAAGAACCAAAGTCAAATTATGCGGTTGTCGGGTTGTATTTTTATACGAATGATGTCGTAGGGATTGCAAAAAACGTAAAACCTTCTGTAAGGGGTGAGCTGGAAATTACGTCGGTGAATGAAGAGTTTTTGCTCCGCAAGCAGTTACGGATGTCGATCATGGGGCGTGGATTTGCCTGGTTAGACACGGGAACGCATGACTCCTTTCAGGAAGCGGGAAACTTCATAGAGACAGTTGAAAAGCGACAGGGACTGAAAATCGCCTGTCCGGAGGAGATCGCCTGGCGGAGCGGATGGATAGACGATGAACAACTCGAGGAACTGGCAAAGCCATTGATGAAAAGCCAGTATGGAGAGTACCTGCTTCAACTGCTTAAAAGAAGTTGAACTGTTGAGTTATTAATGTGTTGAACTGTTTAAAGCATTCAGTGTCATAGTTGGTGACTTTGATATTTTGCCAAACTGATTTAATGAGAAACAGTGGGACAGGTAAGACCGTATCAATATTCATTCGAAGGACTCGATGTTTGGCATAACGCTAGAAACTGGTTTTGGAGATCTATCGATTGACCGACGGTTTTCCGGATTTGGAGCGGTACGGTTTAACCAGTCAAGTAAGAAGGGCAGTGGTATCTGTTGTATCGAATATAGCGGAAGGCTCTGCCAGAAAAAATAAAAAAGATCAAGGTCATTTTTATCAGATAGCATACAGTTCTTTGATGGAGGTTGCGTGCCAGTTAATTCTTTCTGTTGATCTGGGCTTTATGGATGCATCCATACATGATCAGTTAAAACTGAACATCAGCGAGATTTCAAATAAACTGAATGCTCTATACAGAAGTTGTTATTAAAGAGCAATTCAACAAATCAACATATATTTTGCAAGTAACTGCTACAGCTATTCCTGATGTTTTGGTTTTTGTTCCGAAAGTATACGGGGATGGGCGTGGGTATTTTTTTGAGTCATTCAGGAAAGAGGTTCTTAAGGAGCATGTCGGTCAGGTGGATTTTGTTCAGGATAATGAGTCGAAATCAGGATTTGGGGTTTTGCGTGGTCTGCATTTTCAAAAACCACCGTTTACCCAATCGAAGTTGGTCCACGTGACAGATGGAGTGGTCCTCGATGTTGCGGTTGATATTCGGGAAGGTTCACCCTCGTACGGTGAGCATGTAGCGGTGAAGCTTGATTCTGAAACACACAATATGCTCTGGATCCCGCAAGGGTTTGCTCACGGGTTTGTGGTGCTTTCAGATGAAGCGGTCTTTTCTTACAAATGCGATAACTATTATGCTCCTGATCATGATGCCGGCATACGGTGGAACGATCCTGATATAGGGATTGATTGGGGCATTCCGCAAGAGCGGATTCAACTGTCTGAAAAAGATGCTCGTCAGCCGTTCTTCAAAGACGCGTTTCATTTCTCATATGATGAGTTTAAACAGGAAAAAGTCTATCCTCGGAATAGCGCATAGCGCTGGAAAATGGGGAATGGGTGAGCAGGTAGTAGGAGGATAGGTGAGTAGGGAATGGGGAATGGGGAATAGAAGAAGTATATTGTCCACGAATTGGCACTAATTAACACGAATTGGTGATTTGTTTTTCTGGCTTTCGCCAGATAATCAAATCACGAAATTTGCAATAGGTAATTCTCAAGCCTGTTTTTGGGTCGTAATTGTCGTTATAGGGTGCCCACATGGTTTTTTTCTCTTTAGTCATCTTCGTGTTTGACACGGAGATCCACTATCATTCTCAGCCTAAATATCTCTGGATTGATGCAGCATCCCTGTGAAATCCGAACACCTGTTTTTCGAGGTGATAAAGCCTCTGTTTCTTGTTTTCTTAATTCGTGAAAATTAGTGTAATTCGTGGACCCTACACTTGAATTTTGACTGTAACTACCATGCACATTTTAATAACTGGCGGCGCTGGATTTATCGGGTCGCACGTCGTGCGGCATTTTGTGGCAGCCTACCCCCAGTATGCCATTACCAATCTTGATAAACTGACCTATGCGGGCAACCTGGAGAACCTTCGGGATGTTGAGGATAGTCAGAACTACCGGTTTGTCAGGGCGGATATTACAGATAGTGCAGCCATGCTCGAGCTGTTTGAAAAAGAGGACTTCGACGGGGTGATTCATCTTGCCGCCGAGTCGCATGTTGACCGTTCGATTGTAAGCCCCACCGAGTTTGTCATGACCAATGTGCTGGGAACGGTGAATTTGCTCAATGCCGCTCGAGCTGTCTGGAAAGAGGATTTCAGTGGCAAGCTGTTTTACCATGTATCGACTGATGAGGTCTATGGTGCGTTGGGTAAGGATGGTGCATTCACCGAGACGACATCCTATGATCCTCACAGTCCGTACTCGGCATCCAAAGCCTCTTCGGACCACTTTGTCAGGGCATACCATGATACTTATGGAATGCCGGCAGTGATCAGCAACTGTTCTAACAACTATGGGCCTTATCAGTTTCCTGAAAAGCTGATTCCCTTGTTTATCAACAACATTCGAAACAACAAACCGCTACCGGTTTACGGGAAAGGGGAGAATGTGAGGGACTGGCTCTGGGTGGTTGATCATGCCCAGGCGATCGATGTGATATATCATAACGGAGAGCCGGGTGAAACCTATAACATCGGTGGACGGAACGAATGGAAGAATATCGATCTCATAAGACTGCTTTGTCGTATTATGGACCGGAAACTCGGGCGGGTTGAAGGAGAATCGGAAAAGCTGATCTCCTATGTGACCGACCGTGCGGGTCATGATTTTCGTTATGCCATCGATTCATCAAAGCTCCAGAAAGAACTTGGCTGGCTTCCTTCACTCCAGTTCGAAGAAGGGCTTGAAAAGACCGTCGACTGGTACCTCGACAACCAGGAGTGGCTCGATCATGTGACCTCAGGTGAATATCAACGGTATTATGAAGAGATGTACGGTGATTAATGTCGTGATTTTGAGAGGCTGGGTCCCGAAAGGAGTAATACAAGTGGAATGGACTACGCGGAAAAATGTTTAGGAATCGCCCAGATTCTTGATCATATCTTTTAAGGCTTGGTGTTAATCAAGTAAGTCTTGATTGGATATTTTTGACAATTTGCTCATACATACAGTGCCTCCTTATCGATGTGTTGCTTTAGATAGTGATTCATCCTTTTCCAGTATCGAACAAGGTCTACTTTATATCCCAGTAAGCGTTCCAGCTCCTGTTTAAGCTCAGCTCTTAGGAGTATATCTGGGGCCATTTCTACAACGATATCAATGTCGCTATCTGAAGTGGCAGTATTTTTAGCGACAGAACCGAAAATGCCCATTTTTTTTAAACCGTATCTCTCAGTCAGGTCCTTTTTATTCTCGCTGAGAATTTGTAATACCTCTTTTCTTTGCATTAAGCTTTGCAATTGCTGTTATCCAAAGGTTTCTTAACAGTTAAATAGCGATTTTATTTTCGAGTTTCAAACGTTTAAGCTGGCGGTTCAGCTGTGTCACTGCCAGGTTTTTTATAACTCTAACTATTTTTGATATGGAACATATACATCCGGTATTTGATCAGATTTTGAACCGGGCAGACAAAGAGAGGATGCTCGGACAACGTGGTTGTACCTTGTGGCTGACCGGGTTGTCCGGGTCGGGAAAAACGACATTGGCTCGTCATGCAGAGAAGGAACTGGCTGCACAAGGGTTCCTGACACAGGTACTCGATGGCGACAATATCCGGACCGGCATCAATAACAACCTTGGTTTTGGAGAGGAAGACCGTCGCGAGAATATCAGGCGGATAGCTGAAGTGACGAAACTGTTTGTGCAATGCGGAGTGGTGACGATGAACAGTTTTATCAGTCCTTCCCAGGAAATGCGTGATATGGCAAGGGATATTATCGGGCCGGAAGATTTCCTTGAAGTATTTGTCGATGCACCGCTTGAAGTGTGCGAAGAACGGGATGTGAAGGGAATGTATAAAAAGGCAAGAGCGGGTCAAATTCCCAACTTCACTGGTATCAGCGCTCCGTATGATGCACCCGAGAAGCCGGATATCCATGTTCGGACCGACGGAAGAAGTATTGAAGAATGCGTAAAACAGGTGATTGATTTTGTCATGCCGAGGATCAAGGTTTAGAAACTTGGAAAGCGGGTGGAAGTATTTGGCCATATTAAATTGATTTAATCTCCATGAATTCATATCAGATTTCCCACTTAAAACAACTTGAAGCCGAATCGATTCATATTATTCGTGAAGTTGCAGCAGAATTCGAAAATCCAGTAATGATGTATTCCATTGGAAAAGATTCTTCTGTAATGGTACGGCTTGCCGAAAAAGCGTTTTATCCCGGTAAGGTTCCTTTTCCATTGCTGCACATTGATTCCAAATGGAAGTTTCGCGAGATGGTCGAGTTCCGGGATAACTATGCCAAAAAGAATAATTGGGAACTCATCGTACACTCCAATATGGAAGCCTTTCATGAGGGGGTCGGGCCTTTTTCGCATGGATCGCAGGTGCACACCGATCTGATGAAAACCCAGGCTTTGCTGCAGGCATTGAATAAATACAAGTTCGATGCAGCTTTTGGCGGCGCCCGGCGTGATGAAGAAAAGTCACGAGCGAAAGAGAGGGTTTTCTCGTTCCGTGATACGTTTCATCAGTGGGATCCCAAAAACCAGAGGCCAGAGCTTTGGGATGTATACAACACCAAAGTTCACAAAGGTGAGTCGATTCGTGTCTTTCCCCTTTCCAACTGGACCGAGCTGGATGTTTGGGAGTATATCAGGCTCGAGGATATTCCGATTGTGCCACTTTATTATGCGAAAAAACGCCCTATAGTGGATCTCGACGGTAACCTTATCATGGTTGATGATGACAGGATGCCGGAAGAGTTGAGAAACAGAGCGGAGATGCGGATGGTGCGTTTCAGGACGCTCGGGTGTTATCCGCTGACCGGTGCAGTCGAGTCGGATGCCGTGACGATCGAAGAGATCGTGCAGGAGATGATGACGACAACCAAATCGGAACGGACCACAAGGGTCATTGATTTCGATCAGGAGGCATCGATGGAGCAAAAAAAGCGGGAGGGTTACTTTTAGGTTCCGGTATGACGTTATTGTATTAAATTTTAAAAGTATTAATCATTTTCACCAATGCACAACAATAGTGAGGGTAAGACAGTTACAGATGAGATAGTTGAATTTTTGGATCGGGATCAGGATAAGGATCTTCTACGGTTTTTGACTGCCGGGTCGGTCGATGATGGGAAGTCGACCTTGATCGGCCGGCTGCTTTTTGATTCGAAAAAGATTTATGAGGATCAGCTGGTTGCCCTGGAGAGAGATAACGCCCGTGAAGGACATGCCGAAAATGATACGGATTACGCGCTTCTGCTGGATGGATTGAAAGCGGAGCGTGAGCAGGGAATCACCATCGATGTTGCTTACCGGTATTTTTCGACCAATAAGAGAAAGTTTATCATTGCCGATACCCCGGGGCATGAGCAGTATACAAGGAATATGGTGACGGGGGCCTCTACGGCCAACTTGTCGATCATACTGGTTGATGCCCGTAAGGGTATCATCACGCAGACCAAGCGGCATACTTTTCTGGCTTCATTGCTTGGCATCAAGCATGTGGTGCTGGCTGTAAACAAGATGGACCTGGTTGATTACAGTCAGGAGGTATTTGAGGCGATCTGTGCTGATTACAAGGACTTTGTGACCCGACTCAATATTCCCGATGTGCACTGTATTCCGATATCGGCGTTGAAAGGTGATAATGTTGTAGGGCATTCGGAAAGGATGGGATGGTACGACGGTAAAACTATGCTGCATTTTCTCGAGACCGTCCACGTAGGTAGTGATCAGAACTTTATCGATTTACGCTATCCGGTACAATACGTTCTCCGGCCCTCTCAAGGATATCGGGGATTTGCTGCCAAAGTTGCTTCGGGGATCGTTCGGAAAGGTGATGAACTGATGGTGCTTCCGTCGCGGAAAAAAAGTACAGTGACTTCGATAACGACCTATGACGGGGAGCTGGGTGAAGCATTTCCCCCTATGTCTGTAGCACTGACACTTGCGGATGAGGTCGATATCTCTCGAGGTGATATGCTGGTTCATCCGGACAATATGCCAAAAATTGAACGGCACTTCGAGTCGATGCTGGTATGGATGAGTGAACAGCCGATGGAATTGAACAAACAGTATCTCATAAAGCATACCTCAAGCACAACAAGGGCACGCATCGACAAGATTCGTTACAGAATCGACGTCAATACGCTGAGCAAGTCCGACAGTGATGCGTTTGAGTTGAATGATATCGGGCGTACGGTGCTTACCACGAACAAGCCGCTTTGTTTTGATTCTTATCAAAAAAATAAGTCGACCGGATCGTTCATATTGATCGATCCGGTTTCATTCAATACGGTTGCTGTCGGCATGATTATCGATCGTGTCAGTGAGGAAAACATGCCTTCCAGGATCACAGGTGCGGAGACATCGACTACTGCAGTTGCCGGTCGGAGCCTGATCAGCGATGCTGAAAGGCAGGAGCGGTTGAGGCAGAAAGGGGCCACGGTCTGGATTACTGGCTTACATGGTTCAGGGAAAAATGATCTTGCATACAAGCTCGAACGAGAACTCTTTGACCGCGGTGCGGTTACCGTAGTGATCGACGGAAGTGTTGTGCGTTCAGGTCTTTCCCGTGAACTGGATTACTCTCCACCTGACCGTGCTGAACATTTGCGCAGGGTAGCGCACCTGTGCCACATGCTGAATGATCAAGGGTTGATTACCATTTGTACGTTTATCTCTCCTGATGAGGATATTCGCCGTCAGGTTGCAGAAATTGTTGGCCGGGAAAGGTTCCATCTGGTGTATGTAGATGCTGATAAGGAGCTTTGCCGTGAACAGGAGCCCGATCTTTACCGGAAGGTCGAAGAGGGGTTATTGCAGTTTTTACCGGGCGTGGATCTTCCGTTCGAGCCGCCTGCCGAACCTGAAGTGACAATTGTGCAGCGGCATGGGGATATGATAGATGCCGGAGTTTTGGTTCACTATCTGCAGGAACACGGGATCATAAATCAATAGAGCGGCAGGAAGGGGCGTTGGTTCGTCCGGTTGTATCGCTCATATGCCTCTGAAGTATACCAGATAGACCATGATGGTGACGATGATGCCTGAAAGCAGATTCATGATACTTCCTGTTTTCAGGAAGTCGGAAAATTTGTACCCGCCTGGGTTGTAAACCATCAGATTTGTCTGGTAGCCTATCGGGGTTGCGAAAGAAGCGGATGCCGCTATAGCCAGGGTTACCATGAGCGGCAGCGGGTCTATCTGCATTTTTTCGGCGATTGAAAGTGCTATTGGAAAAATAAGGGCTGCTGCTGCGTTGTTGGTGATGATTTCGGTATAAATGCTGGTTATGAAAAAGATGCTGGCAATAATACCGATGATTCCCCATTGTGATACCGCATTGATCATGTGGGTTGCAAGCAGTTCCGCAACCCCTGAATTTTCAATGCCCTTTCCTATGCCGAAAGCGCAGGCAATGATCAACAGGACATCGAAGTCGATGGCTTTTTGTGCATCTCCTGCGCTGATGATGTTTGTGAAAATCATGATGCCTGCAGTGATTGAGGCGGCAAGCAGCATCGATGAGGTCAGGCCGAATGTGACTGAACCGATCATTGCGAGCATCAGGAGCAGGGCAAGGTTGCCCTGCTTTTTTGGTTTGGAGTACCTGCTGATACTGTTGCTGACCAATGAAAAGTCGGTGGATGCGTACCATTTCTGACTGAAATCCCTTTTTGCGAGAATAAAAAGAGTGTCGTTCGGTTTTAACTCGATATCTCCTACTTTTTTGATGATCCGGTGGCCATTGCGGTGAATGCCTAAAATGACCGCATCATATTTTGTTCTGAAGTTGCACTCTTTGACTGTCTGACCGATAAGTGGCGACGAGTTTGAAAGCACCGCTTCGAAGGTGCCGTGCTTGTCAGAATCAAGGTTTTTGATGTCGTATTCCGAGTCTTCTATGAGGCGCAGGCCCGGGGTGTGCAGGAGATCGTAGATTGTTTCAGGGAGCCCGGTAAAGAACAGCTTGTCTCCCAAAAGTATTCTTTCATCTGGCGATACAGGAGTGATTTCCTTGTTTTCTCTCATGATCTGAAAAAGGAACAGGCCTTTCAGATGACGCAGGTTGGCATCATGTACTGTTTTGCTCAGGTAGGGATAATCCTTTTGCACACTGACCTCTATGACGAACTCGCGTAAGGATTCCGTGAATTGCGATAAGGAGTCTTTTCTTTCCGGCAGGAACCGGTGTCCGATCAAGGCAAAGTATGCGATGGTGACAAGTGCCAGCGGCAGTGCGGCTTTGCTCAGTTCGAAAAAAGAAAAACCGTTCAGACCGTGATCGAGCATCATGCCGTGCACGACAAGGTTTGTACTTGTTCCGATAAGAGTACAGGTTCCTCCGATGATGGTGGCGTAGGAAAGAGGAATGAGGAACTTGGATGCAGAGAGACCGTGTTTTTTACACCAGCGTTTTATGACGGGAAGCAGCGATGCAACCAGCGGGGTGTTGTTGAGAAAGCCTGAAGCGCATGCGATGGGAAGCATGAAGCGAAAATAAATGGTATTGTCGGCTTTTTTCCCGAGTATTTTTTCAATTGAAGAGTCCAGCGCGGTTGAGCTCTGCAAGGCATAAGCAACGATAAACAACGCTCCGACCGCCAGCATTCCCTGATTCGAGAAGCCTGAAAAAGCTTCTTTAAGGGTGATGATGCCGCCGAGATGGAGGGCTAACAAAGTTGTTATGAGGATCAGAGAGGGTTTTTGTATTTCCTTGACCAGCGCGATGGTCATGAAAAGGATAATGGCTGAAGTGTAATAAATGTCAAACATGGGAATGAAGACTTACGGTAACCATCATAAGTTAGTGTCTAAAATCATGTTTTTTTTCGAAAAACAAAAGGTTCTGCACAAAAGACTTTTTGCACGAGAGAGGGTTTGCCGGGATTTTTAGCGGAAATCAGGTTTTATTTTCTTTTTAAAAAAGAGCTTAATGTTTTTTCTGTAGCTCAATATTTTATTGAACATGCTGATTTTACACAAAATTCTTCCTGTATTTTTTCTCCCCTTGGGGTTGGCCATTGTTATTGTCGGTATCGGAGCTCTGCTTAGAAAATGGGCTGTAGTCTGGATTGGGGTGGCTTTGCTCTGGGTATTCAGTATGCCGGTTACGGGCGACTGGTTGATACGGCAAGTAGAGGGCGTTGATCGAAGAGTTGCGGTCAAGTCACTTGAACAGGCCGATGCTGTTGTTGTGCTTGGGGGAATGGTTGAGCAGGTGCCCGGTGTTCATTATGGGGAATGGCGGGATGCAGCTGATCGGTTCGAAGGTGGACTGGAAGTGTTTCTGGCTGGAAAAGCTCCATTGTTGATATTCATGGGTGCCAAAGTACCCTGGACGCCTGAGGCCAGGCCTGAGGGGGAAATTCTGGCGGAACGGGCGATACGGCTTGGAATTTCCGGGGATGCTGTTCGAGTGACAGGGAGGGTTGGGAATACGGCAGATGAAGCTAAAGCTGTAAAAGAGCTGCTTGCCGGGACTGAACGGCCGGAGGTTGTGCTGGTAACGAGCGCATTTCATATGAAGCGTGCCTCAATGCTTTTCAGGAGCACCGGTATGGAGGTGCAACCTTTTCCTGTGGATTTTCGAACGAGCTATTACAGCGAAAAGACGTTGGTTGATTTTCTTCCCAGTGCAGGGGGAATCGAGAATGTGGAAATCGCGATACGGGAGATTTTAGGGTTGTTCTATTACAAAATACGGCTGGATCTATTATTCTTGTCTTCATAATTCGTCAAAATTATTGTAATTAGTGGTTAAGATGTTTGGGTAGTTTTAATTAGATATCTTTGCTATGCATTTAGATAAAGAACTGGCATTGGCGGTGAATGCGGCGATCGAGGCTGGCCGGGTGATCATGGACGTGTATGACTCGGAGGATTTTGAGGTTGAAAAGAAGGGTGACAACTCGCCGCTGACAAAAGCTGACCGGGCAGCGCATGAAGTTATTATGCATGAACTGAAAAGTTCCGGGCTGCCGGTTTTGAGCGAAGAAGGACGATCGATTACCTATGATGAACGGAAAAAATGGAAACGGTTCTGGCTGGTAGACCCTCTTGACGGTACGAAAGAATTTATCTCACGCAATGGCGAGTTTACCGTGAATATCGCCCTGATCGAAGAGGGGGTACCGGTGCTGGGTGCAGTGTATGTTCCTGTTCTGGACGAACTGTTTTACGGGGCAAGTGAGCAAGGGGGGTATTATATCAGCGGTATCAGCAACTGGTTCGGCAGTGGTGCGCAGTTTGAGGAAAGCGCTTATCGTTTGCCTCTGCAAACCGAGGAGCGGGCGTATAGGGTTGTCGGGAGCCGTTCTCACATGAATGAGCTTACAGTGGCATTTATCGACTCGGTAAAAGACGAATACCCAGACCTTGAAATTGTGCAGCGAGGCAGTTCGCTGAAGATTTGCATGGTAGCGGCAGGCGATGCCGATATTTATCCCCGTTTCGGACCGACTATGGAGTGGGATACAGCAGCCGGGCATGCGGTGGCGAAGGCTGCCGGTAAGAGTATGATCGAGGCAGAAAGTGGGAAGGAATTGCGTTACAACAAGGAGGAGTTGCTGAACCCGTATTTTATCGTATGGTAACGGAGCAAAACGCCGCCATGTATGGTTGATCGTGAAGTCCATGGATTTTCGCAGAGAGGAGTGATGTGTCCACGAATTATCACGAATTCATCGGGTTAGTGATTCTTTGAAATCTTATACTGGTATTAACTGTGGGTGCCGCATCGAGTGTGGCATGGCTTCTTACACCCAGTCATCCTCGGGCCTGACCCGGGGATCCACTCCTGCCTTTTGCCTTCTCGCTTATAACTTGCTTTGGCTTGACCCGTGGAGCCATCTTCATTCTTTGTGTTTTTGAGTTACGGAAACCGAATTGATATGGTTTCCTTTTTTCTCTTCGTTCGTGCAAAATCCTGGACTACCGTATATTGGAAAAGGGTTTACATATGAATGCGATACGTTATGGATACTCAGATCAAGCAAATAAAGGATATTTTGGGGAAAAGAGGAGATGTGCTCTGTGCCGTGGTTTTCGGATCGTTTGCAAAAGGTGACGTTCGCTCTGAGAGTGATATAGATATTGCTCTCCTTGCTAACCACAGCCTGGATGTCTCTGAAAGGATGGATTTGATCGGTCAGATTGCGTCGGTCACAGGACGTTCGGTAGATCTTGTGGATTTGTCCAGTGCCGGTGAGCCGTTGCTTGGTGAGATTTTATCCGGGGGAGTGAGAATCCTTGGGGCTGATTCCGTTTTTGCCCGCCTCCTAAGCAAACATGTTTTCAATAACTCCGATTTTGTTCCGTATCAACAGCGAATTTTGCATGAAAGAAGAAAAAAATGGATTGGTTGTTGATCGATCAAAAGCTGGAATCACTGCGAAGAGCTCTTCGCCGGGTCAAGGAGCGTTGTCCTGATGATGTCGAGATTTTATTGATCGACATGGATGCTCAGGATATTGTGACACTGAATCTTACCAGAGCGGTCCAGCTTTGTGTCGATATCGGAGCACATCTCGTAACTGCTACTGAATGTCCTCCTCCGTCTACGATGGGCGGAATTTTTGATGCATTGTTCTCTGCTGGTGTTATCGGCGAGGGCGTGGCAGAACGAATGAAAAAAGCTGTCGGGTTTCGCAATGTAGCCGTGCATGATTACGAGGCGATAAACTGGCACATTGTTTTTACCATAGCGCGTAATCATATCAGTGATTTCGAAGACTACGCACGTGATATTCTTGCCTGGAGAGAAAAATAGCAATACAAAACTGTCCACGAATTAACACGAATTTTTCGGGTTAGTGATTCTTTGCCATCTTATACTGATATTAACTGTGGGTGCCGCATCGAGTGCGGCATGACTCCTTACAACCAGTCATCCTCGGGCTTGACCCGGGGATCCATCTTTTCCTGTTTATCACTATGGATGCCGCATCACGTGCGGCATGACTTCAGAGGGATCGTGCATCGCATCCATGTGAAATCCGAACATCTATTACACAGGGCGTATGATAGGAGTGCTCTCTTTCGGCGCCTGTGAAAGTTTGTTGATAGTTGTGAGGCTGTCTCAGTTTTGATTCTGAGACAGCCTCTTTTTTTATGCAATTGGTGGCTGAGAAAGGGGAATCTGAATGTTGTCGGGAATTATGTCGCCGACGTTGTTTGCAGGTATGATGAATTTGTTGTAATCGGTGTGCTCCGTTTCGTTATGGAGAATTCCCCTGGCGGTACCGGCGGTCATTATTGCAAAGTGGCTGGCCAAGCCTTTGGGCAGGACGAATACTTGTTCTTCCTCGTTTTCCAGAATCTTCCAGCTTTCAGGATCGAGAACAAAGATGCAGCTGACGATAAGCTCGATAAATGGTTGGGCTTCATTTTGGTCTTCCGAGTTTTCTTCTCTATGTACGAAGTTATGATTGAACAGGGTTTTTACCAGCCGTTTCTGTTTATCGACGCCGAAATTGACTCCTGCCTGAACCGTTACCGGTTGGCCGTCGTTAAAAGCATCGGGATGAATGTCCATCTTTTCGGTTTTGATGTTGACAAGTGCGAAGTTTATCCGATGCTGTTTGTTGTTCTCGTCGGTCATTCTTTATTTGATTTGTTTGTTATGATATAATTACCATGCTCGGGTTCAATGTAAGAAAACTATTGCTGAATGAGGAACATGGAGCGGTTAGGTATAAGGGGCATGGTTCAAGGATGGGAGCGGAAGCTGGGAGACGGAGGATAGAAAACAGGAAAATATTCGACAATCGCTAACAATGATATTTTAAATCAGTCATTCATGAACATTCTTGTTACGGGGAGTAACGGACAGCTTGGGTCGGAGCTGCGGGAATTAGCGGATCGTATGGAGAGTATGAGGTTCTTCTTTTATGATCTTCCCGGCCTCGATATTACCGATAATGAAGGTGTTGGGCGGATTTGCCATGAACATGATATAACGGCGGTTGTGAATTGTGCAGCCTATACTGCTGTTGACAGAGCCGAAGAAGATGCAGAAGCGGCATTTCGGGTAAACCGTGACGGGCCGGCTGTACTTGCGAAGGCTGCAAAAGAGCGAGGTGCTTTACTGGTGCATGTTTCGACAGATTATGTGTTCAACGGCGAGTCGTTTTTGCCTTATCGTGAAGAAGACCCGGTGAGTCCGCTTGGCGTCTATGGCAGGTCGAAATGGGAAGGGGAAGAACAGCTCCGTCAGATAGCGCCGTCTTATATGATAGTGCGCACATCCTGGCTGTATTCCTCCCATGGACAAAATTTCGTGAAAACGATGGTACGTCTGGGCAGTGAACGGCGGCAGCTGAACGTTGTTTTCGACCAGGTTGGCACGCCTACCCTGGCTACCGACCTGGCTCATGCCATCGTCTCGATTCTCGGGCGGCATGACAAGGGGCGTACCTATGCAGAAACCTATCATTATTCGAATGAAGGGGTATGCTCATGGTATGATTTTGCGGTGGCTGTCATGAGAGCAAAAGGGTTGTCTTGCCGTGTGCTGCCGGTAGGGAGCGAGGAATATCCGACAAAAGCCAAACGCCCGCACTATAGTGTTCTGCATAAAGGAAAAATCAAGGATCACTGGGAGCTGGAAATTCCCCACTGGCAGGATTCTCTGGAAAAGGTGCTCGCTGAAGGATTTTAGGTGGTGGGTAATAGGATGGTGGGGATTAGGTAATAGTTAATTGGTAATGGGGAAAAGAGTGGGGGGAGGGATGCCGGATCGCCCTGTGTAGTAGACAAAGAGTATTACTCAGGGCGGTGTAACTTTGAGTGATTGCCTGTATGATTTTGTGAGCATAGGAAGCTATCTTCCACTATTCACTATTCACTATTCACTATTCACTATTCACTATTCACTATTCACTATTCACTATTCACTATTCACTATTCACTATTCACTATTCACTATTCACTATTCACTATTCACTATTCACTGATTCATGATAATCCCAGTCATATTGAGTGGCGGTTCGGGAACCCGCCTCTGGCCGTTGTCGCGGGTGCAGTATCCCAAGCAGTTGCTCGCACTTGCAGGAGAAAAGACCATGCTGCAGGAAACCGTTGCGCGGCTTGAAAAAATTGCTGATACAGGGCCTGTGTACTGTGTCTGCAATGAAGATCACCGGTTCATGGTTGCCGAGCAGTTGCGGCAGGTAACCGATGACATGGGCGGCATCATTCTGGAGCCTGTCGGGAGGAATACCGCCCCCGCGGCTGCGGTTGCCGCGTTGCGGGTGCAGGAAGAGTATCCGGGAGCAACCATGCTGTTACTGCCGGCAGATCATGTGATACAGGATACTTGTGCTTTTGTAAAAGCGGTTACACTTGGTAACAAGGCTGCAGAAGAAGGAGTGCTGGTGACTTTCGGTATCGTGCCGGAAGCACCGGAAACCGGTTACGGCTATATCAGAGCCGCCGTACAGGAAGGAAAAGAGTATGGAATGTATCCGGTTGAGAAGTTTGTCGAAAAACCCGATCGTGAAACAGCGGAAAAGTATGTGAAATCGGGAGAATATTACTGGAATAGTGGAATGTTTCTGTTCAAGGCATCGCGGTACCTCGAAGAGATCGAGGCACAGGCGCCGGAAATATATGAAGCCAGCAGGGCAGCCTTGGAAAAAGCAACGGAAGATCTGGATTTTCTGAGGCTCGACAAAGAGGTGTTCGCTGCATGCCCATCGGATTCGATCGATTATGCTGTGATGGAGAAAACAGCTCATGCCGTGGTTGTGCCTCTCGACGCAGGATGGAGTGACGTGGGAGCCTGGTCGGCCCTGTGGAAAGTTAAAGGACAGGATCCATCGGGCAATGTAACGAAAGGTGATGTGCAGCTACTCGACGTAAAAGACAGTTACATCCATGCATCGGGCCGGATTGTAGCAGCAGTGGGCCTGTCGGATCACGTTATCGTGGAAACTCCGGATGCGGTACTGGTAGCCTCTAAAGACCGTGTGCAGGATGTCAAGACAATCGTAGAGCGGCTGAAAAGCGAGGGACGTGATGAGGTGATCACACATGTCAAGGTGAATCGCCCCTGGGGAACGTACGAGACGGTCGATCAGTCGGAGCGTTTTCAGGTAAAGCGGATCGTGGTCAATCCCGGGGCGGCATTGTCGCTGCAGAGGCATTATCACAGAGCCGAGCACTGGGTTGTCGTCAAGGGAACAGCACGAATAACGGTGGGAGAAAAGGAGATCGTTCTGCGGGAAGACGAATCGACCTATATCCCGTTGGGTATCAAGCATCGGCTGGCAAACCCTGGGAAAATACCGCTTGAATTGATCGAAGTGCAGACAGGCAGTTATCTCGGAGAAGATGATATAGAACGCTTCGACGATAAATATGGCAGGAACGCCGTAAAAAAGTGACAGGGGAAAAGTTGTTGCCGAAAAGAATGGACGAACAGGACGCAGGCAGTGGGAAGTTGTGGTCAAAGGTCGATAACGAAGAGAAAACGATTTAAATAAACCCGTATATGAAAGCATCCGATCTTTTTCTTCAATGTCTCGAAGAGGAAGGGGTGAAAGAGATCTATGGTGTCCCGGGTGAGGAAAACGCCGACATCATGATCTCTTTGCTCGATTCTCCCATCGAGTTCGTGGTTTGCCATCATGAACAGGCTGCAGCCTTCATGGCTGATGTTTCTGGACGTTTGACAGGAAAACCGGGTGTGTGTCTTTCCACGCTCGGGCCTGGTGCGACAAACATGGCAACCGGTGTGGCCAATGCAAACATGGATAACAGTCCTGTGGTGGCCATTGCAGCTCAGGCCGGAACAAACAGGCTGCATAAAGAGTCGCATCAGAACATGGATGCGATAAACCTTTACAAGCCGATAACCAAATGGAACCAGTCGGTTTTTCAGACGGATAACATCCCGGAGGTTGTCCATAAAGCATTCAAGCTGGCAGCAACCGAAAAACCCGGTGCCTGCATGGTTGAGCTTCCCGAGGATATTGCGCAGCAAGAGACGCTTGTCAGGCCGTTCAATGCTGCAGAAAAAGCTCGCCGCCCGGCTCCGGATGAAAAGTCGGTCAAACAGGCCGTCGAGCTTCTCGCCAGAGCGAAGAAGCCGATCATTCTTGCCGGTAATGGCTGTGTTCGTACAAGAGCATCGAAACAGCTCAATCGTTTTGTCGACAAAACGGGGATCCATGTTGCCAATACCTTTATGGGCAAGGGGGCGATCTCTGCGCGGCACGAACGTTGCCTGTTCGCTGCCGGACTGGGGCTGAAAGATCATGTCTCCTATGCGTTTTCGAAGGCCGATCTTGTCATTTGCATCGGATATGACATGGTCGAGTGGCATCCCCACTTCTGGAATATCGGCTCGGACAAGAAAATTATCCATATCGACTTCGAGCCGGCTGAAGTTGACCGGCACTACCGTACAGATGTTGAAATAGTGGGAGATCTTGCCGGGAGTCTGTGGGCTTTGACCGAAAGCCTCGGGGAAAGCCATTCATGGGATATAAGAGAGTTCAGGGATGAACGAGCACATATGCTCGAGGAGTTGCAGGAGTTCGGTTCGGATGATGGTTTTCTCATCAAGCCCCAGAAAATTCTGAGCGATCTGAGATCTGTCATGAGAGATGAGGATATCCTTGTCAGCGATGTGGGGGCTCATAAAATGTGGGTTGCGCGGCATTACCCGACCTATCATCCAGGCTCTTGTATTATTTCCAACGGTTTCTGTTCCATGGGCATCGCTCTTCCCGGTGCATTGTCCGCCAAAAGGCTTTATCCGGAAAAGAACGTCGTGGGGCTCTCTGGCGACGGAGGGTTTTTGATGAATGTTCAGGAGCTTGCAACAGCGGTCCAGTACGATATTCCGGCGACGATTCTTGTCTGGGAGGATGGAGGATACGGCTTGATAAAATGGAAACAGATGAACCGGTTCGGAAAATATTCCCACACTGATTTCAGGAACCCCGACCTGGTCAGAATGGCCGAATCGTTCGGTTGCAACGCCGTTCGGGTCGAGTCAGCACGCGATTTGATTCCTGCTTTGCAGTCAGGTTTCCTGGAAAAAAAGAAACCGACGGTTATTGTCGTTCCGGTCGATTACGGGGAAAACATGAAGTTGACGGAAAAACTGGGCAGAATCATCAGTCACTGATGTTTTCTATTGAGTTTTGCAGATTCTGACAGCCACACCGGCAGTTCGGCAATTGATTCGATGACTGCATCGGGTTTGATGCTGCCTTCGAGGTCTTCCGGCCGGAACTTTCCGGTGCGGACAAGCATCCCTTGTAATCCGGCCTGTTGCGCTCCCTCTACGTCACCGACGATATCATCACCGATCATGATGGCGTCGTTACCCTGGTGTTCAAGCAGTTCAAGTCCCGCTTCGAAAAACTCTTTTGAAGGTTTGCCGAGTACAACTGCCTTGCAGCCTGCTGCATATTCCAGGGCTTTGACAAACGGTGCCACGTCGAGATGAAACCCGTCTGTGCTCCGCCAGTAGCGGGTCATCCCGAGAGCGATGAGCCTGGGGCTTGGCTTTGCCATGAGAAGCCGAAATGCCCGGTTGAGCACAGGGAATGTCCACTGTTCTCCCAAGTCACCGATCACCACCGATGAAGCTCCGGTCTCGGAACAGGGGTCGAGTTCTTCCAGACAGTCGAACTCCACTTTTGTGGCTGGCGGGACAAAGAGGGCTGTGGGACCGGGAGCATGGGTTTCGAGCCATTTCGATGCGGCTACCGGTGGAGTGAGAATAGCTTTTTCGTCTGTATCGATGCTGAAACGTGCAAGCTTTTCAACAAGAGCGCTTCTTGGACGCGAGCTGGTATTGGTGACGAAAAGATAGGGGATATGTTCCATGTCGAGCCATTGAACAGCTTCTGCAGCTCCGGGCACCGCCTTGTCGCCGACGTAGAGAACCCCGTCGAGATCGATTAAAAGAGGGTGTTTTTGCAGGGTCATATCGGCTCTCCATTCAGTTGGATTGTGGTACAGCAACCTTGTCAAGAAGGTTAGTTGCAACTGCGAATTACAGAAGCGCTTACAGGATAAAGCGTTATAGTATTGGTCTTGCTTTTGAAATAGCAGGAGTATTTGTATCTTTTTACCCTGCTTTCGCAAATAGTATAAAACTTATTCTCAGGGCGGGGTGAAAATCCCTACCGGCGGTGTCTCGGCTTAGTGCCGGGGAGCCCGCAAGCGCTCTCCAGATTTTCGGGAGAGGTCAGCAGATTTGGTGAAATGCCAAAGCCGACGGTTACAGTCCGGATGAAAGAGAATAAGAATGCCTACCGCATTCCTGCGCCCTGATTCATGTTATTTACAATTTTTAAACAGTTGTTCCCATGAATCGGATTCTTTTCGAAAAATTTGGAGATCAGTTCGAACGTGTTGACAAGGCGCTCGAGGCCCTGCGTAGAGGCAGTGGTGTTCTCGTTGCCGACGCACTGGACCGGGAAAACGAGGCCGATCTTATTTTTCCTGCCGAATCGGTAACGGTATCACAGATGGCTATGCTTATACGTGAATGCAGCGGTATAGTGTGTCTGTGCATGAGCGGTGAAAAGATCCGTTCACTCGAGCTGTCGATGATGGTGGAAAAAAATACCAGTGGGTTTCAGACAGCGTTTACGGTTTCTATCGAAGCGGCTGAAGGCGTTACGACCGGGGTTTCAGCATCGGATCGCGTGAAGACCGTCAAGGCCGCGATTGCGGATCGTGCAAGGCCGTCGGACCTTAACCGGCCGGGACATATTTTTCCGCTCAAAGCCAGACCGGGCGGAGTCCTCGAGCGCGCAGGTCATACGGAAGCGACAGTCGACCTTATGAAGCTTGCCGGTCTCAAACCATATGGGGTTCTCTGTGAACTCACCAACCGGGACGGTACGATGGCCGATTTGTCGCAAACTGTTGCTTTTGCAGAAGAGCATGGTTTTCCGGTGCTGGGGATTGAAGATATTGTGGCATATAGAAATCAACCATCTTCTTCGGGCAAGGTCGCTTGACCTCGAAGGGAAAAAGGCAAAGGGCAGATGGGTAGAGTAGGTAATGGGGAATAGGGAATGGAGGTGGCCGTTGGCGGCGAGTCATGCCGATCTGTGAAATCCAAACATCTATTTCATGGGGCGGCATCCATGGCGACATTCATTGAAAGATGGATCCCCGGGTCGCGCTTCGCTTGCCCGAGGATGACTGGGAGAGGGGGAGCCATGCTGGAGGATGATTGGGAGAAAGGAGTCATGCCGCACTTGATGCGGCATCCAATTTCCCCGTGAAATCATTATGGAATCAGGGAACCGCAGGGGCGCTCTTTTCGCTGAGAAAATGCTTTTCCCTGAATGCAAGCATCGCCGCGGTGGCGGTTTCGATTACTTCGCTTGTCGTAGCTGCTTTTTCCCTTGCGGCAGAGGTCAGATGTTTGTAACCGTCGGTATTCGGTTTATTGCTTTCGATAGACAACAATGTTCCATCGCAGGCCGGAAGGATGAGTTCCAGCAGATCCTGTGTGATATTGTCGGAGGCAGGGTTGCCGGTATTGTCGGAAGCCGTGATATGTTCACCTGCAAGCAGGAAGAGGTCGAACCGGGCGAATGGCAATCCTGTGGACAATACACTTTCGTCACTGATGTTCAGTACGATTGCTTCAACGTTCCGGTTGATTATGAGCATTTGCCCTGCGGTCCAGGGGTTGACGTTTCCATCCATGACGACTTCGCCGTTTATTCTGACACATTCGGCATTATGACATCCTACACCAATGCCTTGTTTCAGCAGTCGTTTTTCAAGCTCTACTGCCAAAGCATCGGATGAGGGGTCACCAAACACCACGGCAATTGGAATTCGACCGTCACCGGGTATCAGCTTGCGCAGAATCGGAGTGAACAGATCTTTTTCTTCGGTTATGCGGCCTAAATTAGGCTGTCCATTGACCTCACAAATAGCGGCACCGGATTCACGCCATGATGTGGCGATATCCGGTATCAATATATCGACGCCTGCAAGATCAAGGCGTAACGCTTGTGCTGCACGGATTGCAAGATGCTTGTTATCGGGGTGCATCGTATCGAAAACAGCGACCGGAACGCCTCCTGATGCTACGTTGGCCGTACGGCGCAGACGGACGAACTCGCCGGGTGCAGGTATGGAAGATTCATTCAGTCCTGCATGTTTCAGTAATATTAGGGCTTCATTGTTCCACATCATCTTTTTCAACGGGGCATGTTTGCCTTCTCCGCGGAGCGGGTCGGCGTTGAGTTGGTCGAACAGTTCGCGAACGGTGTGTTTGCCGTCTCCGGTAACCCCTCCGGGTACCCGTTCGACCGCTGAGAGAACTTCATCTTGAAATACGGTCACGCGATAATCTTTGCCCTCGAAATGTTTTTCAACCAGAATGTTCTTGGAATATTTTTGTGCGTTTTTAAATGCTGTTATCAATTCCTCATGGTTCTGCAGGTCGGCAGCAACCCCGATGCCGCCATCGCGGTCTATGGGTTTTACCACCACAGGGTATCCAAGATTTTCAGCTATTCTTGCCGCCTTCTCTGCGTTGATGGCTATTTTATTGTCCGGTACCGGAATACCGGCCCGCCGCAATAACATTGAGCCAATCAGCTTGTTCCGGGAAAACGTAGTGGCAATCATCGTTGTTTCTTCGGTCAGGGAGCTGCGCATCCATCGTCCCTGTTTTCCTTCTCCATATTGAAACGTCTGAGAGAGAAGTTCCTGGAATGGAATACCTGCTTTCAGTGCAGCTTGAATGAAAAAAGGTATGTTTCCACCTTTTGGGCTGGTTTTCTGGAGATAAATGATTGCCTGGACAAACTTTTTCAACTGTTTTTGTGCATCTTTTCCCTGAGCGTGGTGCCCCATCAATTCCAGCATAACACGTAGCATATCCAGGAGCGGCTTTACATTGCCGATACCTGTCGGCAGGAAAAATCTTGCATGATCTTGCTCGATGGAAAGAATCCGGCCGTGTTCATAAACAGGCAGGTTGGCGGTTCTTTGAACCGCATGTATGGTATTGAGAAGCCATTCAAGAGACCTGCGAAAATCATTGTCCGATGTGGTAACCGGTGCCTCTACGGAGCGTTCAAGGACAGGCACTGCACGATACAATAGCTGTGTGAGCGCTGCAAGCTGTTCCTCCTCGAGTGCATGACCGGTTACCGAGGCTATAATGACAGGATAATGGCTTCCATAGGCATAGCCGTTGAGAACAACGGTTTTTTCAGCCAGACTCCAGGTGTTATGTTGTGTGGCTGAATCGTTCATGAAACGCCTCCCTGAGGTTGAATGCCGGTTTGCAAACAGTCTGCCAGGTTCAGTCCGGACGAATTTTCGGCCACAGAGGCCCATCGAGTTTCAACGCTACGTTTGTGCCGTTTTTTTGTGTTAAGCCTGTTGACGTGCATCTTTTTGGTTTAATGCGTTTTTTATTACCCTTTATTCCTCTATTTCCAATCCGATCAATTGCCTTGTTTGCTCCGGAGTTGCAAGAGGCCGCTGCATTTGTTCAGCGATATGTGCAACTCTTCCGACAAGCTGTTCATTGGTCGCCAGCGTTTCTTTCCGGTAATCAAAATAAATCGAGTCTTCTATTCCGACCCGTACATGACCTCCTGCGACGATTGCGGCTGTATTCATCGGGAGCTGGAATTGGCCGAGTCCTGTTCCGGCCCAAACTGAATTTTCAGGTAGTGCCTGTGTCAGGAGGGCAAGGCTTGTAATCGTCGCCGGTGCAGTGTTGATATTGCCGAAAAGTAAGTTAAAATACTTCTTTCCTGAAATAAGCCTGTTACGTTCGAGATATTTTGCAAGGTTGATCATCCCGGTATCGAATACCTCCATTTCCGGTTTGATGCCCTGTGCTTTCATGGTCATGGCGAGACGCTCTATCATCTCGATCGAGTTGAGGCTCGGGCCGGTAAAAAAGTTCAGAGATCCGAGTGTCAAACTGGCCATGTCGGGTTTGGCTTGTCCGCTTAGAAACAGAACTTCGGATCGTTGTTCGAACTCTTTCCAGCTTCTGCCGGATGTCGTGACACAACAAACCATTTCCGGCCGTTCTTTTCTGATTGCACCGATGATTTTTTCATAATGTTTGGCATCCGGAGTGGGATCCCCGTTTTCATCCCTGGCATGAAGATGAACAATTCTCGCACCGGCATCGAATACCTTGACGGCATCTTCGATGATTTCGTCGGGATGTATGGGTACGTGAGGGTTACTGAACTTTGTCGGCACCATTCCGGTCAGGCATGCATTGATGATAAGAGGTTCGTAAGTCGATAAGGGATGAGGGTCGTTACGGTCGATATAGGTTTTTCGTCTTGCCTCACGATCGTTTTTCGTCTTCATGTAAGCATCGAGGTCCATCTCGAGCGTTGTCCAGTGATCGACATCGGAAAGGCTGAAATCGCAGACTTTTTTCAAGGATCCGATTTCATGGTAACCGTAGTGCTTTTTATACCAGATTATCGTTTCGATCCGGTCGGCATTTGTTTCAACTGTTTTGACGTCGGCTGCATGCATGGCTTGCAGTCTTGCATCCTGGAGAGCCCGGCCGATGACCATGCCCGAAAATTCCGGCAGGATGCCAAGCAGGGTTGTTTTTCCTTTTTCCGGTGTCAAGACCTTGTAGCCGGCAGCGCCGACGATGTTCCCTGATACCCGCGCTACAAAGAAACATGACAGATCGAGCTCGGCCATTTCAGCGGAAGGAACGTGGTGCATATTCCATGGTTCCATAACGTTGAGGATAGCGTCACGGTCATGAGAAGCGGCTTTTTCAATATGAAATTGCATTATGGATTGAAATTTGAATCGATTGGGAAATCATGTGAAAAACACGTTTCAATGTTGAATTGTTGCTGTCTGAAACGATAAAGCTCTATGTCCCGGGGGTACGTTTTCACTCCTCATACGATGGGAAAAGGGATGTCTTGTTGTCAATATACTCATATTCCTGTGTAGTTGGAACAGGATGGATTTCGGCTTGTATCGCTGTTCCGGTCAATAAGTATGGGTGTACTTGATTGTTTTCCTTGACCGGGTTGAAAGCGGGGATGATTCTTTACAGTGAAAAACAGGGATTGTAAGCTTCAAAAAAACATTGCCGATACGCATTGTCTTTGTTTGACGAAGATGAGAGTTTTCTTGTGTGTCGGTAAGAGCAGAGGTGAAGTTGTACGGGAAGAGATTTTTCCGAGTTTGTTGGTAACTTACAATGGAGTCGTTCGAAATCGAAGGTTGTGTTATGGATGGTTGGAGATGATCTGTTTCTGTTGAACGCCTGTTTTTGGGGCCGAATATCGATTGACCATGGCAAAAAACGAACAATGGAGTACTCGGTTGATGCTCGACCAGAGCGGGAAGGTTGCTATAGTGACCGGTGCCGGGAGCGGGCTGGGTTTTGAGATTGCACGGGCACTTGCCGAAAAAAAAGCAAAGGTTGTGATGGCTGTGCGTGATCCCGCGAAAGGTTCTGTGGCGCTGGAAAAGATCAGGAAAGAAAACTCCCGGGCTGATGTAGAGGTTATGGAACTCGACCTTGCCGGCCTTGCATCGATAAGGCGGTTTACCGAGGAGTTCAAAAAACGGTATTCACGCCTTGACCTGTTGATCAACAATGCCGGTGTCATGGCATGTCCGTATGGGAAAACGGTGGACGGGTTCGAGCTGCAGTTCGGTACGAACCACCTCGGTCACTTTGCCTTGACGGTTTTGCTGATCGATATACTGAAAAAAGTGCCGGGCAGCCGGGTGGTGACGGTAAGCAGTGGTGCTCATTCCTTTGGAATGCTTGATTTTGACGATCTCAACTGGGAAAAACGGAGGTATAACAGATGGCAGGCATATGGTGACAGCAAACTGGCAAACCTTTATTTTACAAAAGAACTGCAGCGGCGCCTCGATGTTGAAGGCACAAGTATGCTTTCGGTCGCGGCGCATCCTGGCTGGGCTGCTACCGAGCTGCAGCGGCATCAGGGGTGGCTTGCGCTCGTGAACAGGTTTTTTGCCCAGTCTCCCGAAATGGGTGCTTTACCCATGCTGTATGCAGCGACCGCTCCCGATGTTCATGGCGGAGAATATTTCGGACCTGACGGCAGAGGGGAGGTACGGGGTTATCCTGTGAGGGTTCGTTCAAGCAAACGTTCCAGGGATATGACGGTTGCAGGCGAACTATGGGAAATATCCGAAAAAATGACAGGAATCAAGTGGTAGGTTATAAGGAGGTTTAATGGATGTAAAACAGATTCTGGAGCGTTTACAATCGCGCTCTTTTTCTCTTGCAGGAGTGACTGTTTCTTTTTTTAGTGCTTTGTTGATTACTGTTGCCGGGTTGGTGGTTCTGCTCTTTCTGTCGATGTACCTGGGATGGTCCGGGCTTGCAGCGGTGATTTTTGCTCTCGCAGGTGCGTGTGCCGGTTTGCTTTGCTTCTTTTTTGATTCTGTCAAGGCGGTTTTCGGAAAGGGAAAGACGGTGAGTCTTGGAATTCTTACGCTCTATCTCCATCTGATGGCTATTCTGGGGTTCGCCGCTCCGGATTTTTTCTCCGAGCTTGGAGTGGGTCGTTGGGTAGCTTTGACGATTGTATTTTTTGCAATGACGTGGGGAGGGAGTTACGCCCTCGTAAGCTATGAGAAATCGTCCAAAATAGTTGCTATCCTCATTGTAGGGGTTACGTTATTCAGTTTCATTCCCGGAAATTCGCTGGTTCGCGGTATCGAATATCTCGGTCAGAACGTGCTCTATACATTCGACATCATCGTCTATGATGCTGCTTCACAACTGAATGATCCTGAAGGAGCGATACGGCAGAAATACCTTGACGAGTATCAGGAAAAAGTCGGCGAGTTGGAAAAAGAATGGAAACGTAAAGAAATTTCAGCCGCTCAGTATGAAGATCGCAGGAGGAGCATTGACCGCGAGTATCGACAGTACATTCAGAAATCCGGGTCGGATGCCTCTCATGATGAAAAAAGTACAGGTGATATACATATTGTCGGTGCACTGGTGACGGACAACGTAACCGGCAGCGGTTTTGCAGGACGGAGTGAATTTTTCACTTCGGGAGAGAGGCCGCTGTATTACTATGTGAAATACAGAGGTGTCGTTGCCCGGGACAGCGCTTTTGCTGTACAATGGTATCGCGACGGCGAGTCTATTCGGGAAAGGAATATTGTTTTGGAGCATGAAGCGGGAGAGATACTGGATTCCTGTCGCTATAACTTCAAACAGGGAATCTACGAGGTCAGGCTTGTTCATCAGCATGAACAAAAAAACAGGGTGACCTTCAGTGTCGTTGACGAGGAAGTGGTGCGGATAGATAATTCTACCGTCGTTCCGGGAGTTGCAAGGCCGGGGGGCATGTTGACAGCCACAGTCGATTACTACCTACGGGGTTCTCACGGTGAACGAAATGTAACGGTCAGGGAAAAACGTATCCTTCAGCATAACGGCCGTCCTGTTATGGAGCCTGTTATCCGTGACGTGTCAAGGCCACCGGGATTTAACAGCAGTACAGCAAAGTTTTTTCTGCCTTACAATGTTCAGCCCGGTAACTATGAAGTGGTTACTGTTGTGAGTAGCGGCCTTGAAAAGGTAAAAACATCTTCTGCATTTTCTGTTTCCGGTCCTGCATTTTCTTCTTCTCCTCCGCCGGTTTCGGCATCTTATCCGTCAGTAAACAGAAGTGGAAAAAAAGAAATGACACTCGAGCAGCTTGACGCTGTTTTGCAGAAAGTGTACAAGAAATGATTGCAGATGCAGGAATCCTTGTCGGCTGATCCCAAAATCGAGCGCCTTTCGGGTACCGTAGAGCGAATCGTTTTTCACAGTGAAGATTCAGGATTCAGCGTTTTGCGAGTCCGGGTAAAAGGCAGCCGTGAACCGGTCACGGTTACGGGGTATGTTGCTGCTGTTTCTTCAGGCGAGTTCGTGGAATGTGTCGGTGAATGGAACAATGACAGGACTTACGGGATGCAGTTCAAGGCTCGTGAACTGGCGGTGGTTGCTCCGGCAACGACGGAAGGAATTGAAAAATACCTTGCTTCGGGAATGGTGAAAGGGGTAGGACAGCATTTCGCAAAGGTGCTTGTCGATGCGTTCGGGGAAAAGGTTTTTTCGGTTATCGAAAACGATCCGGAGAAATTGTGCACTCTGCCGGGAATCGGTGCAAAACGCAAGGAGATGATTGTCGAGGCGTGGCAGGAACAAAAAGCGGTCAGAGACATCATGGTTTTTCTGCAGTCTCACGGGGTTGGGACGGCAAGAGCGGTGAGAATCTACAAAACATACGGTGACAAGGCAATCACGACCGTTACCGGGAATCCCTATCGCCTGGTACTCGACATTCAGGGGATCGGTTTCAAAACTGCAGACACCATCGCATCGAAGTTGGGAACACCTCCCGACTCGCCTTTACGAGCACGCGCCGGTATTCGTCATGTGTTACAGGAAATATCGGGTGAAGGTCATTGTGCGATGACAAAAGAGCGGCTCATCGAGAAGTCGGTTGAGCTTCTGGGTGTTTCCGGTCAGGTTGTTGAAGAGGCTGTAAAGGAAGAAATAGTGGGCGGTGGACTTGTCCGGGATGAGATAAACGGTGTTCCGTGTATTTACCTCGCCCCACTCTACAGGGCGGAAAACAGTGTTGCCGTATCGGTTCGAAGGTTGGGCATGGGCGAGCTGCCCTGGGGCAGTATCGATGCCGTGCAGGCTCTTGATGAGGTGGAAAAACTGACCGGTTTGGCGCTTTCGGCATCGCAGGAAGAAGCGCTGAAGCTCGTGCTTTGCAGCAAGTTTCTTGTGATTACCGGTGGTCCCGGCGTCGGAAAGACGACATTGGTGAACACGATTCTGCAGATCATTCGTGCAAAAGGATTGAACGTTGCGTTATGCGCTCCGACCGGGAGGGCAGCGAAACGGCTTACTGAATCGACAGGTTTCGAAGCGAAAACCATCCATCGTCTCCTCGAGTTCGACCCGCACTCTTTTGATTTCAAGCGTGGCAGGGACAATCCTCTGAATGCCGATCTTATCGTTGTTGACGAATCTTCTATGATCGATGTGTTGCTCATGGGGAAACTCCTTGCCGCCGTACCGGAACGTGCTGCCGTAATTCTGGTGGGTGACGCGGATCAGCTGCCTTCAGTCGGTCCAGGGGCGGTTCTTGGCGATGTCATCTCTTCCGGAGCTGTTCCTGTCGTGAGATTGACCGAGATTTTCCGTCAGGCTTCCGAGTCGGGGATTATCATCAACGCTCACAGAATCAATCGGGGAGAAATGCCGCTCAACCATCATGGTGACGCGCTTACCGATTTCTATTTTGTCCCTGCAGGAGAGCAGGAAGATATTCACGCGAAGTTGCTGGAAGTGGTATTGAAACGTATTCCTCTCAGGTTCGGATTCGATCCTGTCAGGGATATCCAGGTATTGACGCCGATGAACCGCGGGGGACTCGGTACGAACGCTCTCAATGCAGCATTGCAAAAAGAGCTGAACCCCAACAGTGGGAGTGGCGTTGTACGTTTCGGGACCGATTACTCTGAAGGTGACAAGGTTATTCAACTCGTCAATAACTATGATAAAGAGGTATTCAACGGGGATATCGGAGTTATCCGTGCAGTTGATAAAGAGGAAAACATCGTCGTTGTCGATTTCGATAAACGGCAGGTCGAGTATGAGTTCGGTGAACTTGACGAGCTGGCGCTGGCTTATGCGACCACCATTCATAAAAGCCAGGGATCGGAGTATAGTGCGGTGGTTATTCCTCTGGCGATGCAGCATTATATGCTTCTTCAGCGTAACCTTCTTTACACGGCGGTCACGCGCGGCAAGAAGCTTGTCATGATCATCGGACAACCCAGGGCGCTCGCGGCAGCAGTAAGCAACAGTGAAGCGAAGGGAAGGCTTACCAACCTTGCAGAAAAGATCCGTAAAGAACGTTAGTTGCACTCATCGTTATTGACGTTTCTACAGGTTTCTTCGGGGAACTCGATTTCGACAGTTGAGTGAGAGATACCGTATTTGTCGACAAGATTACACATTGTCTCTTTTACCCGGCTGTATTTCTTTGGGGCAAGGTCTGCGTCGACTTCAAGATGAACGGAAAATACGATGTGCCGGCCATCGAGATACCGTTAACAACTATGCCGAATACCGCAAGCAGAGTCATGCTTTGTGCATCCGTTTTTTCAGGAGAAACTATTCTGGGCAAAGCTTCAAGGATGCTATAGAATGAGCTGCCAAACAGAATAACGGTACTGATTATCGCCCTTAACAGGGAGAAGTGCCGGTAACCGTAGGTGTACCTGAAGTTGCCTGTTTCATTTGAACATCTTTCGAAATATCACGCCTGTCCCAGGGCAATGGAATCACCAAGATCGTGTACGGCGTCGGCAAGAATAGCTGTGCTATTGGTCAGGATCCCTCGATTATCTCTATCACGGTGAATCCGAGATTAAGGAAAAAAGCTGTTCCAATGCTTTTTGCCGGGGCGTGATGATGGTGTTGCTCCATGATGCAACGGTCGATGATTGCGGCAATATCGTGTGAAATGTTTGAAACATAATTGGTTATGAAGATTTTCTTTTTAATATTAACACCTTAGGCTGCTTCTGCGTTGCTATAGTGTGGGAAAAATGCCTTCTGTGTTCATTAAATGGTGAAAAGAGTGGATACCTGAAGATGAATGATTGCTGAAAGTCATTGCTCAATTGAAAATTATTAAAAAAGATTATTGCGTGGGAAGAAGAAAGAAGGACCAGAAGACGAAATCGCCGAAAAGAAAAAAGAAAAACATTCCTCATTCACCCGGTGAAAAGCGGGTCAAGCCGAACGACCATATTCTGATCAACGAGTTTCTGGTCAGGAAAGGTGAAGCCTCGATTGCCTCTGAGATCATCAATTTTTTATCGGACCATGAAGGTGAACGGTTCCGTTCCGTCGAACTTGCCAAGACTCTTGGTTACGAAGAGTCCCGACATCTTCCCGGGTTCTGGTATGTGTTGCACAAGTTGCAGGAAGAAGGGGTGCTCGACAAGGATTCGAAACGTTGTTACGGGCTTGCCGGGCAGGAGCTTCCGACGTATGAAGACGTGCTTGTGCAGACCAGGCAATTTCCCCGCCCGGATAAGCAGCATTACAAGGTTGATCAGTTGTATACCGGGGCAATCATAACCCATCCGAATGGATATGGTTTTGTAGAGGTCGAAGGTTACGATGATGATATTTTCATAAAGGCTGAATCTCTCGGTGATGCGATACATGGTGACGAGGTCGAGGTTCTGGTTACCAAAGTTCCCAAAACCTACCAATCTCAGCAAACACCGCACCAGCGATGTGAAGGTCTTGTTACAAAAGTCATCAACCGAGCTCTTCATACGATCGTAGGAACGCTTGTCCGTAAAAACCGAAAATTTGTTCTGATACCCGACCTGAAAAAAATTCTGCCACAGATCAATGTCAGGATCAAGGATTCCGGAGGTGCAGTCGACGGCCAGAAAGTTGTTGCGGGTAATCTCGAGTTTCAGAAAAACGGGGATGTACGTGCCGTTGTTCTTGAAGTTCTTGGAGATGCAGGGGCATCGGAGGTGGAAGTCAGCGCCATAGCGAGGAGTAGAGGAATTGATGAAACCTTCGATGAAGGGTTGCTTCAGTATGTTGAATCTCTGAGTGAAGATATTTCAGACTCCGATATAGAAGGCCGGATAGATATTCGTGATAAAACGGTGTTTACCATCGACCCTGTCGATGCGAAAGATTTCGACGATGCTCTTTCTGTTGAAACACTTTCCAGGGGGCTTTACAGAGTCGGAGTGCATATTGCGGATGTATCGCATTATGTCGAGGAGGACTCTCCTCTTGACCGGGAAGCGCTGAAACGGGCTACTTCGGTTTATCTGGTGGACCGCGTTATTCCCATGCTTCCGTCGAGGCTTTCCGAACAGATTTGCAGTCTTAATCCCGGTGTTGACCGTATGGCGTTTTCCGTTTTCTTCAAAATGAAAGTGAACGGGGAGGTGACGCAGCACGAGTTTGCAAAAACGGTGATCAATTCAAAAAAGCGCTTTACCTATGAAGATGTCCAGGAAGTGCTCAACAATGGCAAGGGAAGATATTTCAGGGAACTGAAACTGCTGGACAAAATCAGCACGAGCCTTCGTGATAAAAGGCTCAGTGAAGGCGGGCTTGAATTTGAAACTGAAGAGGTGCGGTTCAAGCTTGGCAGTAAGGGTGAACCGGTTGAACTGGTAAAGAAAGAGCGGCTCGATAGTCATAGACTGATCGAGGAGTTTATGCTGCTCGCCAACCGCAAAGTTGCCGAATATATCAGCACGAAATTCGCACTGAAAAACAAACCTGGACATCCAGCCATATACAGGGTGCACGGTGCACCGCAGGAAGAAAAGGTCGGCATTCTTGCGAATTTCGTCCGCAAGATCGGCTACAGTCTTCAGCTTAACGGCAAAGGGAAGGGTGGGGTACCGAAGATCAGTTCAAAGGCTCTTCGTGATCTGTTGAAACAGGTACATGGCACCAACGTCGAGTTCATGGTCAATGAACTTGTTTTACGTTCTATGGCCAAGGCCCAGTATACCAGTGCAAATGACGGGCATTTCGGACTTGGTTTCGAGCATTATACTCATTTTACCTCTCCGATCAGACGGTATCCGGACCTGGTTGTTCATCGCCTGTTATTTGAATATGAGGCTTATCGTAAAAGCCGCAGAAAAATTCCTTCAAAGCGGCTGACTGATATTTCTGCAAAAATAGAGCAGGTTTGTCAGGTTGCCAACGAGCGGGAAAAGAGCGCTATGGAAGCTGAACGCGAGTCTATCAAGTTGAAGCAGGTTGAGTACATGTCGTCCCATGTAGGAAAAGTGTATTCGGGAATCATTTCAGGTGCAACTGAATTCGGCATTTACGTCAGGCTTGAAGAATTCGCGATAGAAGGTCTGGTGCATATGAAAAATTTAACGGACGATTACTACGAATATGATGAATCGACCTATTCGCTGATCGGTAAACGCAGAAAAAAAAGACTGCAGATCGGCAATCGCACCAAGGTGAAGATTTTGAAAGTGGACATGCAGCGCAGGACGATCGATCTGCAGCTGGCGTAGGGTCAAGCTATCCACTTGGCTGTTTTTTTCCCGTCCGCTTATTGATGACTCACGATTCGAGCATCGTTCCCCCTCAAGAAAGGTAATGGGGTTGTAGGTAATCGGTAATGGCGGGAAGTCATGCCGCACTTGATGCGGCGTCCATGGTGAAAAACAAGGACGCTCATGGATCCCCGGGTCGCGCTTCGCTTGCCCGAGGATGACGGAGGAAAGAGGTGTCATGCCGCACTTGATGTGGCATCCATGGTGATTCACGCTTAAAGGACGGATCCCCGGGCCATGCTCCGCTTGATCGAGGATGAAAAAAAGATATCATGCTACCCCATGAATTACGTTTCACTTATCGTCAAGATCCAGGCATTTGATGACCGTGTCGTGCAGGAGGGGGCGGAACCTGCGGATTTTGGTGTTTTCCGATGTGGGATGAACCCGGTTGGTGAGTGTTATGACAGCAAGCTCTTTTTCCGGATCTATCCATATACTGGTGCCGGTAAACCCAAGGTGTCCGTATGTGCTGGTGGAAAAATATTGGCCGGACGAGGATCGCCCGTTCAGGGAGCGAAGGTCCCAGCCAAGAGCTCGTGAACCCTGGTTTCTTCGGGTAAAGTGTTTCAAGGTCGAGGGTGAGAAAAAAACGCTGTCGTTGTAACTCCCTTCCTGCATGAGCATCTGCACAAAAACGAGAAGGTCTTCGGTTGTTGAGAACAGCCCTGCATGTCCGGCAACTCCTCCAAGAAGGGCGGCGTTGTGGTCGTGTACGAGAGGTCTCGTTTCGGTGAGAGACCAAAGAGCGTCTTTTTCCGTTGGTGCTATTTCTGAATGAAGTGACTCGGGAGGATTGAACAATGTCGACTGCATGCCGAGAGGCTTGGAAAAACGTGTGCTGAAGTTTTCCTCGAGCGAATTACCTGTTATCCGCTCGATGACTTTACCGAGGGTGATAAAGCCGAGATCGCTGTATGTTGTCTTTGTGCCTGTCTGTGTTCGGAGCGGTTCATTGTAGATGGATGCCGTAGCTTCATCGGCCGTTCGGCAGGTTTTGATCAGGAATCTGTGGGCAATGAGTCCGGAATTGTGCAGGAGCAGGTTTTTGATAGTGACATTTTCCTTACCATTTCGTGCGAACTCGGGAATATAACGTGATACAGGTGCATCTATGTCCAGCGAATCCCTTTCGCTGAGTTGCATGATGATGCTCGTGGTGACTATCGGTTTGGTCAGAGATGCTATGTCGAAGATGGTTGATGTATCGACAGGAGGTGAATTTTTGCCATATGTCATCCTGCCGAACGCTTCGTGAAAAACCACATTATCCCTGTATATGACGGCGATGCTCGCAGCAGGAAAAACATTGTCGGCAATCGATTGTTCCACCAGAGTCTCGACCGGTTTGAACCTGTTGTTGGCGCTTGCCGTTGTTTGGAGTGAGGTTACAAACAGAACAGCGGCCAGAAAAATATGCAGCCTCTTATGTGGTTTCATAGCTCAACCGGTAAGCTCCTCTGTGTAAAGGGTTAGAACAATGAGAAGCGAACGTAGCGCTTCGGGTTTTCCTTCAGGTCGATGAGCAGTGAGTCGAGATCGGCAAGGCTTTCATTGAGGTTGGAATAAAGCGCCGGATTTGAATGAAGCTGCCCGATGGTGCCTTCCTCGCTGTTGAGTTTCTGCATAAGTGAATCCGTTCTTGCAGCAACCTGTTTGATGTTGATGATTGTGTCTTCGGTTTCGGAGGCGAAATTCTTATCGTTGATGAGTTTGGGAAGCAATCCTTTACCATTTTGTAATTCACGTGTGAATACAGTGAGTTCTGCCGATACTGTTTTCAGGTTCTCCATTGTTTTTTCAAGGTCACCCGCCATTTTTTCCGAACCAAGCAATTTGGCCAGAGGCCCTTTCCCGTTATTGATATTGTCGAGCAATGTATTGATCTGGCCTATTGCTTCCCCGGCGGTAGCGGTAAGGTTGTCCAGGCCAGTTTCACTTTCGTCGAGCGTGATGAAATCACCTTCTTCGACCGGTTTTCCTGTGCCGGTTGTGATATCGACATATTTATCCCCGAGAATTCCGAGCGAAATAATGCGGGCCTTGGAATCTTTTGTGACAATGGGGGCGAATTCTTCCTCCAGGCGCATTTCAACAAGAACATACAGCGAGTCGTTACGGTTGAGGAAGTCCATTTTCGATACAACACCGATTTTTTTGCCCGAAACCGATACAAAGTTGTTTTCCTTCAGGCTGCCGACGTTTTGTGCCATCATTTGTACCTTCGTGACGCTTTTGAAAAGACTCGAGTTCTTTCCGACAACGAGGCCGATATAGGCAGCAAGACCAAGGCCGATTACAAAGAAAATACCGGTTTTAAGGTCGCTCCATTTCAGTGTATTAGGGTTTCTCATTACAAACGGTTATTGAAAATTATTGTTCGAGTATCTTGTCCGAGAGGATCGATTGTATGAACGGATGTGTCGAATCGTGCAGTTTTTCCGTGTCGTCATCAAAAATGATTTCGCCCTTGTAGAGAACGGCGACATTGTCTGCAACCTGAAAAACATCATCGATAATATGAGTGACGATAACAGCACCAAGGTTGTTTTTTTGCCTCAGGGAGCTGATCAGGCCGAGAATTTTTTTTGAACTGACCGGATCGAGTCCTGCCGTCGGTTCATCAAACAATATCATGGCGGGATTGAAAATAAGCGCTCTACCGATGGCAACCCTTTTTTTCATTCCACCGCTCAGGTTTTCCGGCAGGGCGTCTTCGTACCCTTCGAGTCCTGCAAAAGCAATCTGCTCCTGAACTCTCTGCTCAGTTTCTTGTTCCGACAACTTAAGGTTTTCACGTAAAAAGAATCCCATGTTTTCACTGATTGTCATCGAATCGAAAAGGGCATTTCCCTGGAAAACAATTCCCATCTTACGCCGGATAGGATACATTTTGGATTCTTTAAGCAGCGTGATATCGACACCGTCAATCAGAATCCTGCCTGAATTCGGTTTGATCAAGCCTAAAATGAGTTTCAGAATGGTGCTTTTTCCTACCCCGCTCGGGCCGAGAACCGCTTTGATCTTGTTATCCTCGATGGTCAGGGAAACCTTGTTGAGTATTTCCCGGTTTCCGTATCGTAATGTCACATCCTGCAGTTCTATCATGAAATCAGGTGGCTCGGCTCTGTTATATCATGCCTGTTCATATGCTACATGTTTTCGAGTACCAGTTTCGAAACATAAAAATTTGCAACAAGGATCAAACCCGATGAAACAACGATGCCTTTGATTGTCGATCTGCCTACACCGGCAGTTCCTCCCTGTGCGATAAAACCGTTGAAACTGCTGACAAGGGTAATGATGATCGCGAAAACAGGGGCTTTGAGGAAGCCGACCACGAAGTCCTTGAGTACAAGCCTTGGAAAAACCGCATTCCAGAAAATACCCGGATCTATTTTATGATAATGTTCCGCCAAAAGTGCTGCGCTGTAGAGGCCGGCGAAGTCCGCGATTGCGGTCAGTGGAATGAAGACGATGAGAGCGGCGGTCAGACGCGGCATGACAAGCTTGGCTACGGGATCGGTGCCGAAAGCACGAAGAGCATCGATCTGCTCGGATATCTTCATTGCACCCAGTTCAGCCCCGTTGCGTGAGCCGTATCTCGCCGAAAGCATAAGACCCATGATAAGAGGGCCGAGTTCACGTATGACCGAAAGTGCGGTCGAGCGCCCGAGCATTGTTTTCGCCCCAAAATCTTCAAGGAGGTTACCGACTTCTACCGCAAGCAGAGCGCCGATTGATATGGAACTGACAAGGACAATCGGCAGTGAATCGGTGCCTGCAATGGTTGCCTGGTCGAGAAAATCACGCCAGTAGCGTTTTATTTTTGGAATGGTTGCAAAAGCTCTTACCGAAAAAAGAAAAAATTCCTGCATGGTCAGGAAAAACTCTTTTATCGAGAGATTGATGTTGGATAAAAACGTTCCGATAACTGATCGCGTCATAGTGGTACTAAACGGTAACAATCCTGCTTTTCATTTTCGTTACCCATTCATAAGGTATCGTTATCTGTCCAAAAAGGTCTTTTTCCTGGTCCTTAAGACCATGGTAGTCGGAACCGCCAGAAAAGAGCAGAAAATACTCGTTTGCTATTTCCCTGTAGTAATTTTCCTTGTAGGTATCATGAGACGGATGAATGATTTCGATTCCGTCGAGTCCGAAATTGATCAGATGCCGGAGAATTTCATCCGGGATGTTTTGCCCCGGGTGAGCGAGAAACGATAATCCTGCAGCCTCATTGATAAGCCTGATGACCTCGGCAGGGGGAGTTTCAATGCTTTTTACATAGGCTGGACTATGAGATCCCAGATATTTGCTGAAAGCTTCGCTGAAGCTTTTCACGAAACCACCGTCCTGCAGAACTGCTGCAATGTGCGGACGACCGACACTGCCGTTCTGAGCCTTCAAAATGATCTGCTCGATCTCGATCTTGACACCCATTTCTGCAAGCTTGCCAACCATACGTTCCGCGCGTTCGGTCCGGAGCTGTTTGCAATGATCCAGATAACTCTTGAGTGCCGAGTTTTTATAATCGAAAAAATAACCCAGGATATGAATATCATGACCCTGGTATGTAGAGCTCATTTCTACACCGGTAATAAGCTCTATGCCGTATTCGCTGGCTAATGGCTTTGCTTTGTCAATTCCTAAAACAGAATCATGGTCAGTGATACTTATGGCCTTTAATCCGGTTTTTTTCGCTTTTTCGACAATTTCTTCCGGTGTAAAGACGCCGTCTGAACATTTTGTGTGTATATGTAAATCTGCTTTTTCAAAGCCATTATGCCCTACACCCGACAAGCTGTATGGCATGGCCTAAAAGTGTTTGTTGTATTATTAGTTACTATACCTATATATAAAAAATTTTTCCGCTATTGGATGATACAAAAGAGAATTATTTTTTGCCCCTAATAGTTGCTGATGTGGTGACGGGTAATTGGAAGAAAGAGAGGCGAAGCTGTGCCGGGTGAGGTCTATTGTAATTGATCCACGAATGAGCACGAATTTTCACGAATTGAAGAGTATCGGTTATTTGTTTTTTCAACTTCGGTCGAAAAAACAAATAACCGAACATTGAGTGGTTGTATATACAAGAAGTAGTATCGTTAATCTGAAGAATCATTGCCTTATCGGTTTCTCTTTCTTTTTGAAATTCGTGCTCATTCGTGGACAACCCTTTTTTTATTCTACGGCTGGATGTAGCCGGCAGTGATCAAGCCGAGTATCCCGACACCGAGAGCGATACGGTAGAAGATAAAGAGAGATGTCGTGTGTTTCTTCAGGTAGCTGATAAGAAAGGCGATAGAGGCGTAACCTACAATACCGGCAAAGAATGTCGCCGCTACAAGATTGATGAGTTCGCTGCTCGAAGCCATGAGAGAGTCCCATGTTTCATACAACTGATAGATCCCGGCTGCGAAAACCGCCGGAAGTGAAAGCAGAAAAGAAAATCTGGCCGCTGTTTCGCGAGAAAGGTTCATGAACAGGCCTCCGGTAATCGTGACGCCTGAACGTGAAGAGCCGGGAATCAATGCAATACTCTGAGCGAAGCCTACCAGCAAGGCTTCTTTCCAGCCTATTTCCTGCATGGTTTTTGGTTGCAGCCCTTTTTTTGCACGGCGCTTCATCAACCATTCCGCAAGAATCAGCATGATTGCCAACACAATGAGCGCTGTACTGATCCAGTAGAGAGAGCGAAGGCTTGTTTCTATTTCGGTTTTAAAAAACAGGCCGAAGACCACTATAGGGATCGTTCCTGCACCTATCATCCAGGCCATTTTGGAATCCTGTGTCTCGAATGGCTTTCCTTTACGTAGCCCGGCGATGAAAGCTTTGGAAATGTTGATGATATCACGGTAAAAGTAAGCAAGGACAGCAGCGAGCGTTCCGATCTGAACTATTGCGGAGAACGGGGCTCCCGGGTCCTGCCAACCTACAAGAGCCGGGACGATACGAAGGTGAGCCGTGCTGCTGATCGGGAGGAACTCCGTGAGCCCTTGAACAATACCGAGAATGATGGCTTCAAAAAGGCTCATGATATATCAGATCATTGAGAGTTAAGGGGTTTTGTTGAGAAGCAGGCGTAACTCTTCAATAGCTTTTTTTACGGCACGGGACCGGTGACTCAACCTGTTTTTTTCTTCGGTACTCATTTGCGCAAAAGTTGCCTGCGCTGAATTTACCCAAAAGATCGGATCATATCCAAACCCGTTGTTGCCGGTCTTTTCTTTAACGATCTTTCCTTCAACGGAACCTTCTACCGTTTTTTCAAAGAGCAACGGGGCATGGTTTTTCGGTATACGGCCTTTGAGCGCTATGACTGTCCTGAACAGGGCTTTTCTATCAGTTATGCTTTCCATCATCTTGAGAAGATGGTTGACATTATCGTCGTAGGTTGGCGGTTTTCCTCCTGGCATGGGAGCGAAACGTGCGGAATACACTCCAGGAGCACCGTTCAGACCGGAGACTTCCAGACCGGTGTCGTCAGCAACGGTGACAAGAAACGGAAATCGACTCGAAAGCAGGTTGAAAACGGCATCGGTTTTAAGCCTTGCATTACCTTCGAGGGTTTCTTCCGTTTCCTCGATCTCGATATCTACCTGAAGATCGGTAAGGGAATAAACCGTGATTTCAGGAACGATGTTTTCCAGAAGAGGTTTGATCTCTCTGACCTTGTCGCGATTGTTCGTGGCAAGGACAACTGCTATTGTAGTATTTGTTGGCTCGTTCATTTTTCATTGTAGTTCTATTGTAACTCGACACTGATCATTCGTTGCTTTTCCTGCTCTTTTTTGCATGTTCCGCAGTTGTATAAGCAACACCTTGACAGAGGTTCCTTATGCATCGATAAGGCGCAGCATCTCCTTTACCGCAGCTTCCATTCCAGTCAGTGAAGCGCGTGCGATGAGGGCATGCCCGATGCTGACCTCTTCAATTTCCTTGATTGCTTTGAATGGTGTAATGTTGTAATAATTCAAGCCATGGCCTGCGACAACGCGAAGGCCGGACTCGCGAGCGAATGTTGCTGCGGTTGTTATCCGGTGGATTTCAGCTTCGAGTTCGCGGCTCGTTTTTTTCAGGGAGTAAGGTCCTGTATGCAGTTCAACCAGATCCGCTCCTGCTTTTGCAGCGAGCCGGACCGCTTCCTTTTCAGGCTCGATGAACAAACTTACCTCGATACCGGCGTCCTGAACCGGTTTGATGAATTCAACCATTTTTTCATAGTGACCCGTGATGTCAAAACCTCCTTCAGTGGTCAGCTCCTGACGTTTTTCCGGCACCAGTGTGATCAGTTCGGGTTTTGTCTTAATGGCGATCTGTTGCATTTCTTCGGTCATTGCCATCTCGAGATCGAGCTTGGTTGTGACAGCTTCCCGCAGTCTTTCAAGGTCTCGGTCCTTTATATGGCGCCGATCTTCGCGCAGATGACAGACGATGCCCGATGCACCGGCGAGCTCTGCGATAACAGCTGCCGTCACCGGATCGGGTTGCTGTTCGTTCCGCGCATTGCGCAGTGTTGCGATATGGTCGATATTGACTGCTAATTGCATAGTTGTGTTATCCTCATGATTCTATTTCTGTTCGTGAATTGTTAAGTCCACAAGCCCTGCTTTTTCAGGACATCACTATTCGATATGCAGCGCACCGTTCGCCTCCTGCTTATGCCGCTCTCGACAATTTATTGAGGTATTGAGGTGCCCTTTTTTCATACCTATATACATTTTGTCGCGTTAATACAATAAAAAGAGGAAAAAAAGTTGTTTTACACGGTAGGAGGGATAGACGTCGGAAGGAGTGCCGCAAGTTTCCGGTAGGGAGGTGATTTTGCATTGTCATACAGTTTTTTTGAAAAGTCAGGTATCCATTTTTGAATGTGGCTGTGGATAAATGAATGATATGCCTTGTTCGCATTTGTTCGGGTTGCGTCAAGGGTCGCTGCCGAAGCGAGGAACGCCAGAAATTCGACCTCGGTCGAGATATGATCCACGAGGTCGAGGTCGGCGGTCATGCCCCATTCCTGATAAAGACGATCGACTTTTCTGCTGTTCGACCCGAGCATCGTGCCTTCCCGGAAAACCGATTCGTAGGGGGGGCACGGAGTGTTAGGGTAACCGGAGATAAAGAGTCTGGTGTATTCGCCCTGGAGCTGCTCGCTGTTTTCCTGCTCGAACAGACGCAAAAGTGACTTGAATCCGGTTTTTTCCTTTTCCGCGGTTATTTCCTGAAGTTGTGTCTGAAGGTTCGGCAGGAAGGCCCTGTTAGGATAGGCGAAACACTGGCTCAGAAAGCGCAGTATACGTGCCTTGTTTTCAATGGTGATTTCCACTTTTGGCGTTTACTTTTTTGATTTTTGCTACCATGGATACTGGAATACCCCGGCGTGAAGCACGTAGTATCTGAGGAGAAAACCGCCGGCCAGCACCAGGCAGCCGGCGGTAACCATAAGAGACGCAGAGCCTCTGGTATGGCGGGCGAAGAAGATGCTGTATGTTTCTATCAGTAATGGGATAATGAGCCCGAAGCCCAGAAAACCGATGACAAACATAGGGGTTTCGAAAAGAATCGCAGCGGATTCCCTCGCTCCGGTCGGTAAAAAGAATGCGAAGTTGAAGTAGGCTCCGAGAATGATAAGTTCGGTGACTATCAGGGCGGCGTCGAGTTGCTCAAGCTTGCGGACAATGGTCGATGAGCCTTCTTCTCTGGAAAAGGTGAAAAGCAGGAGCAAAAATGCCGCTCCGGTTGAAAATGCGGAGATAACGAACAACAGCGGCAATGCAGGGGTGTTCCAGAATGAAATGGCCGGTGCCGAAGAGATGAGGAGCCCGGTGTAGATTGCCACCAGGAATCCGGCAGTGGCTCCTCCGAGCGCTGCCATTTGGTTGTAGCGTTCCAGCAGAGTGAGAATCGGAGCAGGGATTTTGTTAACCAGGGGCTCGAACCAGGGCCAGCTCTTCAAAAGCGGGATGACATAAGCAGTTGCTGCAAGAAAGTAAAGGTTGATGAACACGACACCCCAGAAAATCCATGAACGGGGATTGGTCAAGGCATAGACCGCTTTGAGTGGCTGAAGCATGTCAGCCAAAAGAAAGAGGGTGCCGATGATCATAAAACCAATGGCGGCAACAACCGCGGCTGAAATGATTTTCCGGTCGCAGCGCTCAAACATGTGCAGCATCGCTCCGATCGCAACCGTCGCTCCGCCAAGTCCTCCGAGAAAAAGGTACATGGCAATCTGCCAGTGCCAAACATCCTGATGTACAAAAGACATGAGCCTTCAATCTTCGATTTTGTAATGAGCTACAGGATCGAGTTCGACTATCTTCACCATACGAACTACGAACTACGAACTACGAACTACGAACTACGAACTACGAACTACGAACTACGAACTACGAACTACGAACTACACCCTTAGGACGGGATGTAGAATACCTTGGGTGATGTCCCGAGTTCCGGACGAAGCGGTTTGGCTTTTCCGGTTTTTGAAAGCTTGTGAACCTCACTTTCCGGATCATCGAGGTCTCCGAACACTCTTGCATTTGTAGGGCAGGTACCTGCACATCCGGGAGTCAGTCCCTCGAGAACGCGATGTTCGCAAAAACTGCATTTATCAACATGTGGTACCCGGTGTGAAAGGTCATCGTCATAAAGCTCTGCCGCTGTTTTTACATCCTCGCGGTCATAGGGGTAACGGGCGTCATACGGGCAGGCAATCGAACAGGCATAACATCCCATGCAACGGTCGTAGTTGATCCTGATGATACCCTCTTCTGTTCGGTAGGTCGCTCCGGAAGGACAGGCTGAAAGGCAGGGGGTGTTGTCACAATGCATGCATAGTCTCGGCAGCAGCTCCCTGTGAACGTTCGGATAGAGGCCGTGTTCGATATCTTCGACATGAGTGCGGAATTTTCCGTTCCAGTAAGGGGTTTGGTTTTCCATCGAACATGCCGCCATACAAGCCTGGCAGCCGACGCACAGGCGCATGTCCATTACCATTCCATAACGTGCCATGAGCTATGCGAGCTTTTTTGGTTTTAGCGGCCTTATCCGTACCGTAAATTCCTGCGACATGAATGATGCTGCAAGGGGTTCTATGCTGTAGGGCATCAGTTCGTTAAGTGCAGTGCCTTTTTCTGCAGCTATGTTGAGTTTCGGGTTTTTGCTTCCGTAGGAAGACGGTAGAAAAACCGTATCGGGACGGATCATTTCCGTGACGAACAACCTGGCTCTGGTTTTTTTGTTGTGCCTCAGGTTTTCAATCTCGACAACCTCTCCTTCATCCAGACCGAGTTTTTCAGCCTTTCTCTTGTTGATCCACAGTCCGACAAAACTGTTTTCCTTGGGTTTCGTCACGGCAGCAAGAAGTGCATTGTTATTGTTTGTAGAAGCGTGAGACACAACCGGAATTTTACCATAGGTAAAGTAAAACTCATCCGGATCGAGAGGCGCTTTTTTTGTTTCGTCCGAAACGGAAAGGGGGATGTAATCCAGAAAGGGATTCCACAATGGGTGAGACCCTGCAGTACGGGAGAATGATGCAAGGATCGGACTGTACAGTTCAAGCCGGCCGGACAAAGTCGGAAGCGGGATTTTGTGCGGCATTGCTGCTTCTTCGAGCAGTTTGTCGGCGTTTTTAAGTATGATCAGTCCTTTTTTCCGGATGGTTTGTTCTACTTCGCGTCCGGTTAGTTTTCTGCCGGTAACCTGTTCAGAAAGATTACCCAAAGCAGCGTACGCGGTTTTGAGAAATGCTTCGTTATATGGCTTTCCTTCTGCTTTCGCTGCAGCGATCTCTTTTTTCAGCAATGTTTCATCGAGGCCGGCATATTCGGCAATTCCCTCTATGTATGCCTCCAGTTTGCCCATCCGGTCGGTTATTTCACAGAAAATGTCTGCCGCGTCACGTGTATTGTAGAGGGGTTCGACGGCGCGAAGGCGGGTTGCAAATCCAAGGTTGGTATCGGGTCCGAGAGGGTAGAGCAAGGGTTCATTTCGTTCCAGATAGGTATGATTCGGCAGGATCACGTCTGCAAACGCTGTCGTGTCGGATGGAAGTACGTCAACCGTGACAACCAGATCGACGTTACTGCTGGAAAGGATTTCTTCCCAGCGTTCGGCAGGAAAGTAGTGTCGAAGCGGATTGGCTGCGTTCATGAAAAAAGCCTTGATCCGGTAAGGCTCTCCGTTCCACGTCATCTCGCCTCTTACGGCTTCGAGCATTCCGCTGTCGGCCATTGCAGGAAGGAATGCCGAGGGCTTACCCTGTTTTTGCTGTTCATGCGCCCAGGCAAACGAAAGGGCAGGCTTGCCGTGAGACCAGGATGCCGGATTGGCAAAGATATCGATGAGTCCACCGGCGAATCCCATGCCGGGCAACATGACAGGAGGCACATCATGAGGGGGCTCTTCAGGAGTATGCTGTTTCGAATGCCAGGCGTTTTCAGCTTTGTGGCGGTATTCGCCGTTCATCAGCCATCCACCTTTGCTGTCGATACCGCCGACAAGCGTTTGAATGATCGCCTGCATGCGGCGTTGCGAGATGACGTGGTGATAACGGGCGCCCATCCAGCCCGGGTCGACCAGAGCAGGGCGCGCTTCGGCAAATTCCTCTGCGATGCGTTCAATAGTCGCCGAGGGAACATCCGTGATGTTCGATGCCCACTCGGGTGTGAACCGTTTGGTTTTTTCAATGAAAATGTCAAAAACCGTTGTTACGGGTTTGCCGTTCCAAAGGGTATCTTCAGGTACTCTCAGAGCGGGAACAATAGGCTTTTTGTTCGTTGTCGTCTGATTTGTGTTGGTATAAGCCGGGACGGGAACAACTGTTCTGCTTATTTCATCATAGACGTAATAACGACCGGGTTTCCCGTCGTTTCCCGTATCGGTAGCCAGTTCGATGGTACCGTTTTTGTCCTTGAATGTGAGGAATGGAGCGTTCGTATGACTGGCAAGAAATTCACCATCGAAAAGCTCTTTGCGAAGCATGGTGTGGATCATGGCCAGAAAAAAGGCGTGATCGGTCCCTGGTTTGATGGCAATCCATTCATCTGCTTTGGAAGCAAGCTCGCTTTGCCGTGGGTCGAGGCAGACTACTTTTGCTCCGTTTTTCCGGGCTTTGCCGAACCGTACGGCTCGAGCAGTCGAAATGGCGGCAACGGAGGCGTTGTTTTGACTGAAGAGAATGTAGCGGGCGTTTTCGAAATCAGCCAGGATCTCATCATGTACATTGAAATTACCGGTTACCAGGTCGGTTCCAAGATGCCCGGCTGTGACGCAGTGCTGCATCGGTGAGGCTATGATGTTCGGGATTTGAAGTGTCTTGACGAACGGAAGGCTGAAGTGCATGTAGGAAACACAGGCGGTCCATCCTCCAACCATTGCGATTTCCCACGGATTGACTTTTTGGAAACGGGAGGCGATATAGTCGTAGGCCTCTTCCCATGTGGCGACACGGAAATTCCAGTCCCCCCTTTTGCTTCCTTCAACCCTGATCAGTGGTTCCTTGATACGATCGGGATCGTAGAGCTGTCGAAGCCCTGCCTGACCGCGCGCACAGATCTTGCCCCGATTGAGCGGACTGTTCGGGTTCCCCTCGATTTTTACTGCACGTTTCCGTCCGTTGACAGTTTTTACGGCGATGTTGATGTTGCAAAAAGAAGAGCAGAAATTGCAAATACTCGGAATCCATACAACTTCTCCAGAAGAGGATTGGGCATGAACACCAGCTGTTTGCTGGCCGGAATCCCATATTGGTCGCAGGATGGCCATGCCGCCCAGAACGCCTGTTGCCTTAAGGAACTGGCGTCTCGTTATTTTTTTTTTCATACCTGGATTGTGATGGTTGTGAATTGTCGTGCAGCTATGGCACAGCCATCGAAGAAACAAGTTATCACAATTGTTAGTTAAATGTCAAATATTGCATACGTAGAATGAGTTTCTGTTGCATGAAAAAAATTCGGTTTTGGGGTTTTTTGTCGCTAAAAAGTATGTTTTGAATAAAATTTTTGTTGACGGAAAGAAAAATGAGCAGGGTATAACAGGGAACGGTATGCGAAAATCACGAGGAGCTTCCATTGAGTTTTCCATGATTTGGGAGAGTGAATATGCTGTTCACAACGAACGTCGTTTTATTACCAGGGTTAATTTCTGGCGGGATCTTTTTCCTGGTAGAATGGGAGAGGCGGCCGAGGCTCTTCTTCCGGGTGAGCGTTGCAGAGAGAGCTTTGCTGCCGGTCGACTGGTTTTACCGTTTACAACGGATGGAATCGTTCGGTTCAAAGAAAAGTGCTTTGAAAGTCAGCAGGGATACCACTCACTTTTGCCAAGGATCGGACGGTTTTATCCACAGGGAATTGCCTGGACGGCTTTCGGTTGTTTTCGCGGCAACATGAACCCGTTCCGCATCATCGGAATTGAGAATGATACGGTAATTGCCGATACCAACCATCCTCTTGCTCTTTATCCCGTTACTTTGGAGGCAACATGTGTCGAGAGAAGAGCTGCGTTCGAAGAGCGCGGGGGGATGTGCCATGATATTTCGGAAACGGTTACATCCGATGGTCCTGGAATGCAAGTGCCTTATCCAGGAATCAAAACGAATTTTTATTCGGTGTATCCGTTCAGGAGACAGAACGAAAATGAAGACGTTTTTTTTTACGGTGTTCCGAGATTCGTCAATCATCTTGATGAAACAGCGTCAAACCTCATCGGTGGAATCTATTCGAAAGCACTTGTTTCCGGTTCAAAGGTGCTCGACCTGATGAGCAGTTGGGTATCCCATCTGCCTGATGAACTTGAACAATGTGAGGTTGTCGGGCTCGGCATGAATGAGGAGGAACTTGCTGCGAATAAAAAGTTGTATGGGTATGTTGTTCATGATCTGAACGAAAGTCCGTTACTGCCGTTTACGGATGACGAGTTTGATGCCGTTATCTGTACGGCGTCGGTAGAATACCTGGTCAGACCGCTTGAAGTCTTTAAGGAAATCGGCCGGGTTGTAAGGCAGGGAGGATTGTGTATCATAACATTTTCAGACCGGTGGTTCCCCGGCAAGCAGATTTTGCCCTGGTCCGGGCTGCATGGATTTGAGCGGCTGGGTCTTGTCCTCGATTATTTTCACAAATCATGTCTTTTTGAGAACCTCCACACCGAGACAGTGCGAGGCTATCTCCGGTCGTCCGATGATCGGCAAAGAGATAAAACAGCGTTTTCCGATCCTGTTTTTGCTGTTTGGGGAAGCGTGAAAGAGAAAGAAGCATTGTAAATAGAGAAACAATGGGGTGTTATGTGCCTATGTCTCCAAAAAGAAGGGTTGAATGCAAAAAATCGTTGACGATTTAAGTTGTTGACCTGCTTTAATCAATAAGAAAAGTATATGCTATGGTGCGTTTTATAGAGCTGATACGGAATTGTCTGTCCGATGTCCGGGAAATCATGCCCTGGGATCTGGTTGAACGCATGAAGGATAATCCGGACCTTCTTGTAGTCGATGTTCGTGAACCATATGAGTTTGATGCGATGCATATTCCGGGTTCCATAAATATTCCGAGAGGTATTTTGGAATCCGCCTGTGAGTGGGATTACGAAGAAACCGAACCCGAACTGGTAAATGCCCGGAATCGGGAAGTTGTCATTGTCTGCCGTTCGGGGCACCGCAGTGTCCTTGCGGCTCATTCGATGCAGGTGCTCGGGTACGAAGATGTGGTTTCTCTCCGCACAGGATTGAGAGGATGGAACGATTATGAAGAACCTCTGGAAAACAGTGAAGGAAAGGCTGTCGAAGAGGATGAAGCCGACAGTTATTTTACAGCGACATTACGCCCCGATCAGATAGATCCGGCGAGAAGAGAGCGTTAGATACCGAGACTGGGAGGGGGTAAAGTAAAAATCCCGTACGCAAAAAACTGTTTGTTTCTTGTGTCGAGTAGGACGAGGGTTTTTCTTTTCTTATCTTCGTCTGGGTCTTTGAAAACCTTTGGAGCCCAGAAAGATCAGATGAAAAGCATAAATCCCCAAAAGAAGGATCTGAAATGAGCGCCAATGGCAAGCAGGAGCCCTTGCGATCACAAGAGCGAGTAGATACCGAAATTCCAACCAAGGAGCATATTGTCGAGGCAGAGCGCTGCGGTTTTCAGTGTCACGCCAAGGCAGCCAAGGTTCGTTTCGATGAGTTGTTTCCTGGTATTATCGCTTCGGTTACCGTTGCAGCCGCGGCAACGTTTCTTTCCGAACACTACGGAGCCCCGACCATGCTGTTCGCCCTTTTGCTCGGCATGGCTTTCCGGTTTTTGTCCGAGGGAGGGCAAGCTATTGCCGGTATTCAGTTTGCATCCAAAACCATTCTGAGAATCGGGGTTGCACTTCTTGGTATGCGGATAACCCTTGAACAGATTTTATCTCTTGGTGCCGGGCCAATGGCTGTAGTGGTTGTGTCTGTCATGCTGACGATACTCTTTGGGCTCGGTCTTTCAAAAATCATGGGACGAGGAAAACGGTTCGGTGTGCTGACGGGAGGAAGTGTCGGTATCTGCGGGGCATCGGCTGCGCTTGCTATTTCGGCAATCCTTCCAAAAGATGAATACAGCGAACGCAATACTATTTTTACCGTGATCAGCGTGACCGCTCTCAGTACGGTTGCAATGATTTTCTATCCCGTCGTTGTCGAACAGTTCGGCCTCGATCATGATGCGGCCGGTATTTTCCTTGGCGGAACCATTCACGATGTTGCTCAGGTAGTCGGCGCAGGCTATTCCGTTTCCGATAAAACCGGAGATACGGCTACCTTTATCAAGCTTCTGCGTGTTGCCATGTTGGTGCCTGCGGTTTTTACTCTTTCCTTGATTTTTCATACGCGCAACAAGGAAGAAGGAAATGCTGCCGGTGGTGTCTTTTTACCGCCGTTCATCATTTTTTTCATTCTACTGGTCGGGGTCAACAGTGCCGGTGTGACTCCCGAACCCATTCGTCAGTTCGTTGTAGATACATCGCGCTGGTGTCTGGTTACCGCTATAGCGGCTCTCGGTATGAAGACATCTCTCAAAGCTCTTTTTGATGTGGGCTGGAAGCCGGTTTCGATAATTGTTGCCGAAACGTTGTTTCTTGCTGCATTGGTTTTAGGGGCCATCTACTGGATGTCGTAATACCGGATATCAAAGCAAGTTACTCTTTCTCCCCCCTTTTATTCTTCATTTGGGATGGCTTCAATGCGGCATGTTACCGGCTTGTTGTCGGGGAATCGAAGCTCCTGAAATTACTCCAATAGTATCGAGACTGCCGTAACGAAAAACAGGGTGTTTTTTGAGCGATACCGTTGTTTTTTCTTGACTATAGTTATGTAATTATGTAGCTTTATGTTTTATAAAATCCCCCGTTTTTCGAATTTCTGAGCCTTGATATTCGCATAGTCGGGAAACAAACTTCGGTAGTTACGTAATTTTCAAGAAGGAGAAGCCATGAGTGAAATCGCAACCAATATGGAGCTTGACTGCAAGGGAATGAACTGTCCTTTGCCGATTCTTAAAACCAAGAAAGCTGTGGATAGCTTGCAAAGCGGTGACGTTTTGAAAATGATGGCAACCGATCCCGGCTCCGTTAACGATATGGCTTCATGGTCCAAGCGTACAGGAAACGAGGTGATCGAGCACGTCGAAGAAGGTGATATCCATACCTTTTATATCAAGAAAAAATAGTTTGACGTCAGAGTGATGGATGTCTTCTGATCGTACAGTCTGCAATATACCGCCGGGCAGATGCCTGCGCGTACATTGCAGGAGAGGCGTTTATTGTTTTTTGGCAGAGTTGAAATAATGTGGCTCAGCCTTTTTACTGAGTTTATGAAATGAGTTGCCGTGAAAGCAGTGAGTATACCTCGGTTGATGATATCAGCCCCCCATAAAAGCTCGGGCAAGACGCTGGTGAGCCTTGGAGTCATGTACAATCTTGTGCAAGAGGGTTTTAGCGTGAACAGTTTCAAAAAAGGCCCTGACTACATCGATCCGATGTGGCACAGGTTGGTTACGGGAAGTCAGTGCCGAAATCTCGACCCGTTTTTGATGGGTGCCGGAAACTGTCTTGACTCGTTTATCAGCAACAGCGATGAAAAGAGTTTTTCGCTGATAGAGGGCAACCACGGCCTCCATGACGGCATGGACGTTGATGGGGCTGACAGCAGCGCAGGATTGGCGGAACTGCTCGAGACTCCGGTTGTACTGGTTGTTGACAGCCAAAAAATGAACCGTGGAGCAGCTGCGATTGTCAAGGGGATGCAATCGATGCCTCCAAAGGCTTGTATAAAGGGCGTCATTCTCAACCGGTTGCAAGGGGCGCGACAGGAAGAAAAACAAAGAAGTGCTATCGAGCGGTTTTGTGGTGTGCCGGTTTTGGGTGCAATCCCTAAAGATGATGCTCTGGCTATTACAGAAAGACAGCTGGGGCTGACAACGATTGATGAAACTGCCGATGCGGAAACTATTATCCGAAATGTTGGTGAAAAGATTGCCAGTTGTTGTGATTTGCAGGCTATACGATCTCTTTTTTCTCAGGCTCCGCCTCTGAAAACATCACAGGTAAAAGCCGAAAGAAAAGCTATTGCATCCGTATCGATAGGTGTCTTCATGGATCCTGCTTTCTGTTTTTACTATCCTGAAAATCTTGAAGCTTTAGCGAAAAACGGAGCTGAATTGGTCTTTATCAATGCGTTGGAAGATGCTTCGCTGCCTGATGTGGACGGTCTTTATCTCGGTGGTGGATTTCCAGAATCTTTTCTCCGAGAACTCAGTGGCAATCGCAGTCTTTTAAGAGATGTAAGGGAAGCTGCCCGATCTGGCATTCCTCTTTATGCGGAATGCGGTGGGTTGATCTATCTTTGCAGTGCCGCTCATTATGAGGGTGAGACATATCCTCTTGCAAATGTTTTTCCTTTTGAAATGGGGTTTCAAAACAAGCCCGTCGGGCACGGGTATCTCGATATGAAGAGTGTTTGCGATAGTCCCTGGTTTGCCAAAGGTGAAAGGATCAGAGCTCATGAGTTTCATTACTCGAAGCCGTTCGACTCAAGTGAAATCGATGCTTATCAGTTCGAGGTACTACGGGGATTCGGAGTGACAGGCAAACGTGACGGTGTGCTGAGGGGGAATCTGTTTGCTTCCTTTGCACACCTTCATGCCGTCGCAAACCCGGGCTGGGCGAGAAGATTTGTCGCTTTGGCTTCTGACTACAAGGTAAAAGGAAGGTGCGCAGTTTGATAATTCATGATTTATGGATTGCCTCATGCAAAAAAAAAACAAATGAAAAAAGTGTGAGTATTGATAATTATATGCCTATATAGTTTATCTATGATTTTTTTTTGTTGTTGTGAGGGTTTTATGCAGTAATTATTGCGTTTGATGTATTTGAGGTGTATTTTGTGTTATTTTTCTTTTGCTTTTACTAATTCAAATGAATAAAGGAGTTGAATTATGGGGATTGAGGTAAATGGTTTGGCTATCGAGACAGATGATGACGGTTATCTTGTGAATCTTGAAGATTGGTCTAAAGATGTGGCGGGCAAGCTTGCTGAAGCTGAGGATATTGAGATGGCAGAGGAGCATTGGAGCGTAGTCAACTTTCTCAGGGATTACTACGACGATTATCAGATAGCTCCGGCAGTTAAAGTGCTTACCAAGGCTATCGCCAAAGAGCGAGGTTTGGATAAAAAAGCTGCTTCGGAATTCCTTTATGGTCTTTTCCCGAGCGGGCCGGCTCTGCAGGCATGTAAAATAGCAGGGTTGCCGAAACCAACTGGTTGTGTTTAAGGGGCAGAACCTCTGTTTCCCTTCCAATTTTTTGTGAATCAAAGGAGGATCATTATGGGTGATGCTACAGGTGCCGGCTCGAACGGGTCGGATAATGGGAAGTTTTTGAACCCCACACCGATGCTGGACGAGCTTGAAAGCGGTCCCTGGCCAAGTTTTGTGACCGGTCTCAAGGAGCTTGCCGAAAGGACAAAAAAGCCGATGCTACGCGGCGTAATGGATCAGCTGGAATATTCTTACCAGACCAGGATGGGATATTGGAAAGGTGGGCTCGTTACCGTGAAAGGATATGGCGCAGGGATTATTACACGATATTCGATGATAAGGGATAAGCTGCCTGAAGCATCGGAGTTTCATACAATGCGTATCCAGGCTCCCCCGGGATTGCATTACAAAACGGATACGTTGAGGGAACTGTGCGATATTTGGGAAAAGCACGGAACCGGCCTGATAGCCTTGCATGGGCAGACCGGAGATATCATGCTGCAAGGTATCGAGGCTGACAAAGTTCAAGAGTGTTTTGACGAACTCAACCAGAATGGTTGGGATCTTGGCGGTGCGGGAGCCGGAATGCGTACCGGAGTTTCCTGTGCCGGTCCCGCTCGCTGTGAGCAGGCTTGTTACGATACCCTCGAAATGCACGAGAGAGTCATGAAACATTTTGTGGGTGCGGTCCATCGCCCTGAGTGGAACTACAAATTCAAACTTAAGTTTTCTGGGTGTCCCAACGACTGTACGAATTCAATCATGCGCTCCGACATAGCTGTGATAGGGATGTGGAAAGATTCGATCCAGATGGATGCCGATGAGGTGAAAGCATGGGTTGAAACGAATGGAATGGAAAAACTGGTCAATGAGGTTGTTAACCTCTGTCCTACAAGGGCTATTTCTCTCAAGGATGGCGGAATAGAGATAGACAACAGCAACTGTGTTCACTGCATGCATTGTCTGAATGTGATGCCGAAAGCGCTTTCTCCGGGCAAGGAGCGCGGCGTGGCTCTCCTGATGGGCGGAAAGAGTACGCTCAAAGTCGGTTTCAATGCCGGGTCCATGATTGTGCCGTTCAGGAAAATGGAAAACGAAGAGGATATCGAGGAGTTTATCGATCTGGCCGATGAGATTATCGACTGGTGGGATGATAATGGTCTTGACCACGAACGACTTGGTGAAACTATCGAACGCGTCGGTATGAAGCAGTTTCTCGACGGTGTCGGTTTGGAACCGAGTATCGACATGGTGACGAAGCCGCGTGACAATCCGTACTTCAAGACGAAATATTAGGATTAACAATCTTCCAGTTGAGATAAAAACAATTTGAGGGGAATTTAATATGAGCAGTCCTGAAAGAACATGGAAAACAGTTGAGTCGGGCCCTTATCCTTACAAGGAGGGTCTGCACCCGGTTGTGAAAAAAAACTACGGGAAATGGAAATATCATGAGTATCCCCGACCTGGGGTGTTGAAACACGTTGCCGAAAGCGGTGATGTGCTCTATACCGTGCGCGGAGGAACTCCCCGCCAGGATTCGGTTGATTTTATAAGGGTACTTTGCGATGTGGCCGATACCTATGCCGATGGATACCTACGGTTCACCACTCGAAACAACGTGGAATTTCTAACCCCGGATGAGGAAAAGGTTCAGCCGCTTATCGATGAACTCGAAAGCAGGGGAATTCCTGTCGGCGGTACCGGCAAGACCATTTCCCCGATTGCCCATACCCAAGGGTGGTTGCATTGTGATATTCCTGCAACTGACGCATCGGGTGTCGTCAAGGCACTGATGGATGAACTTATCGACGGTTTCAGAGGCATGGATTTCCCGAATAAGGTCAAGATCGTTACCCAGTGCTGTGAGCTGAACTGCGGTGGCCAGGGGGATATCGCGATTATCGTGAAACATACCCGTCCGCCCCGGATCAACCATGAAAATCTGAGTGAAATTTGCGAGCTGCCGAAAGTTGTCGCCCGTTGTCCGGTTGCTGCAATCCGTCCTACGGTTGTTAACGGCAAGAAATCGCTGGTGATCGATGAGGAAAAATGCATGTACTGCGGCGCCTGTTTCGGGGCGTGCCCTTCCATGGAGATTAATCACCCTGAATACTCCAAATTTGCTATTTGGGTTGCCGGAAAAAACAGCAACGCCAGATCAAAACCTGCTTTGATGAGCCTTGTGGCTCATGGTTTGCCGAACAATCCTCCCCGCTGGCCTGAGGTGGGTGCTGTTGTCAAGCAGATACTCGATGCCTATCGTAAGGGAGGGCGTCCATGGGAGAGACTGGGAGAATGGGTTGAAAGAATCGGTTGGAAACAGTTCTTCGAAGAGACCGGCCTCATCTTTGACGAGGATATGATCGATAACTACAGACATGCGAGAACAACATTCAATCAGTCCGCTCACGTACGGTTCTGATAAAAGGCAAGGAGTAGAACAATGAGTCAACTTGATCCCAAGGAGTCCAACCCGGTCCTTGATTTCGCTCTTAATTACGAGTATCCACCATATAAAGAGCAAGTTGGGGCGGATAAGGTAGTTGCTTTCGGTGATGCCAGTCACAAATGTCCGATATATGTCGAGTGGCGGCCACCCTGTAACGATGCATGCCCGGCGGGAAACGATATCCGCGCGTGGCTTACGACGGTGCAGCAGATAGAAACCAAAAAGCTGAACAAGGAAGAGGTATACCGGAAGGTCTGGCACGAGGTAAGCAAAACTCAGCCGTTACCCGCAGTATGTGGTCGCGTATGTCCCAATCCGTGTGAAGGCGGCTGCAACCGGAACGAGAAGGATGGTTCGGTAAGTATCAACGCCTTCGAGCGCTGGATAGGTGATTATGCCATACAACACGGTTTTGAGCATGAAAAGCTGACCGATGAAGTAAGGCCTGAGCGAATCGCAGTTGTCGGTTCAGGTCCTGCAGGTTTGAGCTGTGCGTTTCAGCTCGCCCGCCGTGGCTATAATGTCACTGTTTTCGAAGCGTTTGAGGAAACAGGGGGAATGCTTCGATACGGAATACCTCCATACAGGTTGCCCCGTCACGTTATTGATGCCGAAGTGGGGGCAATTGAGCGAATGGGGGTTGAAATCAGATGTAATACGGTTATAGGCAAGGATATCAGCCTTGATGAAATCAGGAAAAAATACGATGCGGTTTACCTCGCTATCGGTGCTCATAAAGGCATTCGGCTCGGTCTGGATGGTGAAGATGCTGAGAATGTCTATACCGGTGCGGAGTTTCTCAACCGTGTCCATTCGGGCGAAAAAATCGATGTCGGTGATCAGGTTGTTGTGATCGGTGGTGGTGATACCGCCATCGATGCTGCACGTGTATCGTTGAGGCTGGGTGCCGGAAAGGTAACGATTCTTTATCGACGTACCCGTAACGAGATGCCTGCAATTGACCCTGAAATCGAGGAGGCGCTTGAAGAGAATATCGACATTCAGTTTCTGACCGCTCCGATCGGTATTGTTACCGAAAACAACCGTGCAGTTGCTGTGAAGTGTCAGCGAATGGAACTTGGTGAACCTGACAAGAGTGGTCGAAGAAGACCGGTGCCGATCGAAGGTTCTGAGTTCGAAGTGCCTTGTACCACGCTCATCCCATCCATTAGCCAGGAACCGGAATGGCTGGATGCCGAGCGTTATATCAGCGGCAGGGACTGGCTGAAGCCTAAAAAAGACTGGTCACTCGAAGACGGTGTATTTGCCGGAGGAGATGCGGTAAACCTCGGCCTTGTCTGTGGTGCTATCGGTGATGGAAGACGGGCTGCTGAAAGCATTCACGCCAAATTCACCGGAGAGTTTCCGCCGGTTGAGGAGCGAAGAGTCATCAAAACTTCCGACATGAATCTCGAGTATTACGAGGGTGCAGAGAGGAGTGAAAGGACGCATCTTCCCCCTGACGTTCGCGTCAAGGATGGTCTCGAGACCGAAATCGACCAGGGGATCACCGAAGAACAGTTTGTCCATGAGGCAATGCGATGCATGAGTTGCGGGCTTTGTTTCGACTGTAAACAATGCGTTTCCTTCTGTCCGCATGAAACAATCCAGCGTTTCAAGGATAATCCCGTCGGTGAGGTGATGTATACCAAATATTCAGAGTGTGAGGGTTGCCACCTTTGTCATCTGATCTGCCCTTGCGGGTATATTCAGATGGGTGGTGCCGAGGGTCTTTAATGAAACGATGGACATCTCTATTTATTGAAGTTGAAGCGCAGAATAAATAGAGATGCCCTTAAAAGATGGAGGTATAGAGGTTTATGTTTGAAGATATGGTCCCTCGGGTGGAGGAGGCGGTCGAACTCTCCAGAAAGTGGGCTGAAAACGGCTGGAAAATGAAATTCGGTCCGAAAAATGTCGAGGTCGTTTCTCTGAAAGAGGCAGAGGCACTTCCGGTCTCGTTTATCTACCGTGAAGAAGCGGTAAATTACTGGCATCAGGTCCACCTTATGGGTAACGATGCTGCCGATTCAGGCGAAAAGGCGGTCGAATCGTTGAAAGTCGGTGATATCGATGCTGCTGAAAAGGCCCTCTATCTCTCCTCTTATATAGAGAGGCCTTATGAGAACTATACCACAGCCTGGAAATCTCTCTATGAAACGTTCAAAGGAAAAATGGCGGAGTGTGCTTGAGCACGTGCCTGTACTTTATTTAATAACCTGAACTAACAGTATCTACAGTGAATATTGGGATTTTGCTTAAGGAAGGGCCTTATAACCATCAGGCTTCCGATACTGCTTTCAAGTTTGCGGAGGCAGCTATCAAAAAAGGGCACAAGGTTGATGCCGTATTCCTCTACAACGATGGTGTGACCAATGTTACAAAACATATGGATCCCCCCCAGGACGACAGGGATATTGCAAGACGCTGGAATGAGCTCGGTAAGGAGCACGGCGTTGAAGTGCTGGCATGTATCGCTGCGTCCAAGCGCAGAGGAATCAATGACGATGTCATTATAGAAGGTGCGGAAATTACCGGTCTCGGAACGTTGACCGATATCGCCATCCGCAATGACAGATTGGTAACTTTTGGAGACTAAACGGTATTCTCTATAAACATGGAAGACGTTAAAAAAATTATGCACGTGATGCGCCGGGCGCCTCACGGTTCAATTTATACCTATGAAGGTCTGGAAATGATTCTGATTATGGCAGCCTATGAGCAGGATCTTTCCGTTGCGTTTATCGGTGACGGTATCTATGCGCTGAAGAAAGATCAGGATACCGGAGGAATCGGAACAAAAGGCTTTGCCAAAACATTCATGGCCCTTGACGGATATGATGTTGAAAAGCTCTATGTCGATAAGGAATCGCTGGAGGAACGCGGATTGACCGAAGACGATCTGCTCGTGGATGTCGAGGTTCTTACATCCGGGGAAATCGGCAGGCTCATGAATGAGCAGGATGTCATCGTTCCTCATTAAGCTTTACTGTTTCTGCAGCAAAAAATTTACCAAAGTATGTTACATACCATCAACAAGTCTCCATTTGAAAACAATGCAATGGAGACATGCATCAGATTTCTCCAGCCGGGAGATCCTTTACTTTTTATCGAAGACGGCGTCTATGCCGTCCAGGGAGGGAACAGATTCTCCGGACTGCTTGAAAACACCATGAAAAACAATCCGGTCTACGTGCTACAACCTGATCTTGCTGCCCGGGGAATCTCTGCAGTGGTCGAAGGGGTGGCGCAAATCGATTATGACGGGTTTGTCGAGCTTGTTGAAGATCATCAGGTCAACAGCTGGCTCTGATTTTTTCTGTATGTCATGAATAAAGAATACATCAGGTTGATACGCAAAAACAGATCGCTCGTACTTGAGCGCTGGCGGCAAAGCGTTCTTGCTTTTTTCCCGCAAAAAATGCATTCGGCAACCCCTTTGGCGGAGGCTCTTTCTGAAGTACTGGCTGAAATCTTGGATGCTTTGGGAGAGTCACCCGAAAGAGTCGGTGAAACAGTGAACAGGATATCACGAATCCTTGCCGTTCAGAATTTTCCACCGTCAAAGGCGATGTCTCTTTTTTTTGAGCTGAAATCGATACTGCGGGAAATGGCACCCGGAAATGAAAAAAAGAAGCATTGGGAGGAGTTTCAGGCCAGTATCGAGCACCTCACGCTTCAAGCGTTCGATAGTTACATGGTGCATCGTGAAAAAATTTATCAGCTGAAAGTCGAAGAAAGCAAACGTCAGACGTTTATGATGTCAAGGAGGGCCAAAGCATGAGAAAAGCTGTAATGCCTCTGATAATGGTTGTACTTTTAGCGTTTGTCCCTTACGTAGCGGTGCAGTTTGCCGGACTTGGTTTTCTGTTCGGTGTGATCATACCCTATGTTGCAATTGTGGTCTTTATCGGCGGTTTTATCTACCGTGTGGTTGACTGGGCAAGAAGCCCCGTTCCTTTCAGAATCCCGACGACCTGCGGGCAGGAAAAATCTCTTGACTGGATCAAGCCGAACCGGCTCGAGAGCCCATCCAATTTCTGGGAGGCGGCAGGAAGAGTGTTATCGGAGGTACTTTTTTTCCGTTCTCTTTTCAGAAACACCAAGGCTGAGATGCACAACGGCCCGAAACTTGCCTACGGTTCGAGTAAGTGGTTATGGCTTGCCGGACTTGCTTTTCACTGGTCGATGCTTATTGTCGTGATCCGTCATTACCGTTTTTTTATTGCAAAGGTTCCAGGTTTTGTACAGCTTCTCGAAGATGTTGACGGTTTCCTGGATGTAACGCTTCCTGCATTATATGTTACGGATGTCGTTCTTCTTGCTGCCGTGACATTTCTGGTGATTCGACGGTTTCAGGATGTTAAAGTACGTCTGATATCGCTGCCGACCGATTATTTCCCGCTGTTCATGATTTTGGCGATAGCTCTGGTAGGGGTTCTCATGCGCTACATTGTCAAAGTCGATGTGATGTCGGTGAAAGACCTGATGGTCAATCTTGTCCACTTCAATCTCGCTCTTCCTGAAGGAATCGGTGCACTTTTCTATGTTCATCTTTTCCTTGTATGCGTTCTTGCCATGTATTTTCCATTCAGCAAGTTGATGCACATGGGCGGGATTTTCATGAGTCCGACACGTAATCTCGCTAACAACAGTCGTGAAAAAAGGCATGTGAATCCCTGGAATCCCGATATGAAGTTCAGGACCTATGCCGAATACGAAGATGAGTTCCGTGAAAAGATGAAAAAAGCGAACCTGCCGGTTGAAAAGAAATAACTATGCCGAAATTTGCTCCAAAACAATCGGAACTGAAAAAGGAGTTCGAGGAAAAACCAAGCCTCCTCAAAGGCGATTATCCTGACAAGGAGTTGTTCGATACGCCTGTAGAGTTCCGAGATGGAAACTGGTGTTATCCTGCCAAACCTGAAATTGTCGAGGATCTTGGATTCGCAAACCCAAGAAAGTGGTCGCCGACAGACGACGACTGGAAATTACCTGACGGGTGGGAAAAAACCATCAAGGATGGCATGAAAGATCGCCTTGAACGGTTCCGTTCTTTCAAGCTTTTTCTGGATACCTGCGTACGTTGCGGGGCTTGTGCCGACAAGTGTCATTTTTTCCTGGGTACAGGAGATCCCAAGAATATGCCGGTTGCACGAGCCGAACTTATCCGTTCCGTGTATCGAAATGATTTTCCCCTTGCTGAAAAAATCCTCAAGGGTTTTTCCGGGGCGAGAAAGCTGACGCCCGAGGTTATCAAGGAGTGGCATATGTACTTCCACCAGTGTACCGAGTGCCGCCGCTGTTCCGTTTTCTGTCCGTTCGGTATCGATACTGCAGAGATCACGATGATGGGCAGGGAACTGCTGCACCTTATCGGGGTTAACAATAACTGGATTCTTGAGCCGGTATCGAACTGCAACCGAACCGGGAACCATCTGGGGATCGAACCGCACACATTTGTGCAGAATATCGAGTCGCTTGCCGAAGACATTGAAGATCTCACCGGGGTTACCGTTAATCCGACATTCAACCGTAAGGGAGCTGAAGTGTTGTTCATAACACCTTCCGGTGATGTGTTTGCCGAACCGGGCGTCTATACAATGATGGGTTATATGATGCTTTTCGAGCACATCGGTCTGGATTACACCATCAGCACTTACGCTTCGGAAGGGGGGAATTTTGGGTTTTTCACCTCTAACGAGATGGCAAAGAAGCTCAATGCCAAAATGTACCATGAGGCTAAACGATTGGGTGTCAAATGGATACTTGGCGGTGAATGCGGTCATATGTGGAGAGTCGTGCATCAGTATATGGATACCATGAACGGTCCGGCAGATTTTCTCGAACAACCGGTTTCACCCTTAACCGGAACGAAATTCACCAACGCGGCATCTACAAAAATGGTCCATATTGTCGAGTTTACCGCGGATCTCATCAAACACGGTAAACTGAAACTCGATCCCAAGCGTAACGATCATCTGCGAACGACGTTCCATGATTCCTGTAACATTGCCAGGGGGATGGGGATGTTCGAAGAACCGAGGTATGTACTGAATAATGTATGCAACACCTTTCATGAGATGCCGGAAAACACCATTCGTGAGCAGACCTTCTGCTGCGGTTCGGGTAGTGGTATCAATACCGAAGAGTATATGGATATTCGTTTAAGAGGTGGCTTTCCCAGAGCCAATGCAGTCAGGCATGTCAAGGAGAAACACGATGTGGACTCCCTTGTTACTATCTGTGCTATCGATCGCGCTACGCTTCCTGCCCTTATGAATTACTGGAATCCCGGAGTTTCAGTCTACGGACTTCACGAGTTGGTCGGAAACGCTCTTGTTATGGAGGGTGAAAACAAAAGAACCGAGGACATGAGGGAAGACCCAATGGCCGGATTCGAAGACGAGGAGGAAGATGAAGATTAGGGAACGTATACTTGTCTTTGGGGGGTTGGCGCTGTTTTTCTTTGCGGTAACCTATGCATTCTGGCAGGAAGGCGAAGCAAAAAAAATTTCGACACCGGTTGCGAAAGGTCCCGGTGAACACTGTGTCGAGTCAAGAGAATACATGCGTGAGAACCACATGCTTCTGTTGAACGAGTGGCGTCATTCGGCGGTGCGTGAGGGTGAACGCATTCATGTAACTCCTGACGGCAGAGAGTTTGAAAAAAGCCTGAATACTTGCTTTCAATGTCATGGCAGCAGGGGATTTTGTATAAACTGTCACACCTACGCTGGCGCAAAACCGAACTGCTATGGATGTCATCATGAAATGTAGAAAACAATGTGATGAACGAGAATAGAAGAGAGTTTATCAAGAAAACCGGTTTAGGTGTCCTCGCTGGTCTGGGGGTTGCTTCCGGTATATTTCCGAAGTCTTCTTTTGAAACGGCGGTTGCATCGACAACTCATGAGGATTCTACTTCCGGAAAGCGCTGGGGAATGGTTATCGATACACGAAAGTGTAAGGATGGGTGTACAAAATGTATCGATGCATGCCACGAGGTGCACAATGTACCTGATTTCGATAACATCAAGGATGAAATAAAGTGGATATGGAAAAGCCCCTACGGGAATGTTTTTCCTGGTGAGAGCGAGCAGTTTGTCAGTAAAGAAACCATGGAACGGTCATATCTGGCTCTTTGCAACCACTGTGATAACCCTCCTTGCGTAAGAGCGTGCCCGACAAAGGCGACATTCAAACGTGATTGGGACGGTATTGTCGCGATGGATTATCATCGTTGCATCGGCTGCCGTTTCTGTATGGCCGCCTGCCCTTACGGAGCAAGAAGCTTCAACTGGAGAGACCCAAGGCCTGCTATACAAAAAAGAAGCCAGGCATATCCCACCAGGGAAAGGGGGGTTGTCGAGAAATGTAATTTCTGTTCCGAACGGCTTGCACAGGGGCTACAACCTGCCTGTGTTGCAGAGTGTTCGGAAGGCGCATTGACATTCGGTGATCTGAATGATCCGGAGTCAGAAGTCAGAATGTTGCTCGAAAAGAATCACTCATTGCAACGGAGGGCCGAGCTGGGTACCAGACCGTCCGTTTTCTACATCATATAATGATTCCTCATGATAGAGAAAGCACTTAACGGAGACCGTAATTATTGGAGCTGGATCGTGCTCCTGCTTGTTATTATTTCGGCGGGCGTTTATTTCTACATCAATCAGCTGACTACCGGTCTTACCCTCACGGGGATGGGCAGGGATGTCAGCTGGGGTGTCTACATTGCACAGTTCACGTTTTTTGTCGGTGTGGCTGCATCTGCAGTGATGGTTGTTTTACCCTATTATCTGCACGATTATAAGGCTTTCGGCAAGATTGTCATCGTCGGTGAGTTTCTCGCGGTTGCAGCAACGATAATGTGTGTCTTGTTTATACTCGTCGACCTCGGCAGACCCGACAGGGTACTTAATGTTATGCTCTATCCGACGCCGAACTCGATGCTTTTCTGGGACGCTACGGTTTTAAGCGGCTATTTGCTGCTGAATATCATCAGCGGCTGGACGGTCCTCGGTGCGGAGAGAAAAGGTGTGCCTCCTCCAAAGTGGGTCAAGCCCGTCATTTATCTTTCCATTCCCTGGGCGGTCAGTATCCATACTGTGACTGCGTTTTTGTATGCAGGTTTACCAGGCAGGCATCTGTGGCTGACTGCTGTACTTGCTCCCCGTTTCCTTGCTTCGGCATTTGCGGCTGGTCCTGCAATTTTGATTCTGGTCTCTTTTGTTCTCAAAAAAACAACCGGATTCGATGCAGGCAAACAAGCGATAAACAAGCTTGCAGTGATTGTGACCTATGCGACGATTATCAATTTCTTCCTTTTGGGGATGGAGTTTTTTACAGCGTTCTACAGCAATATACCTAGCCACATGCACAGCCTTCAGTATCTGTTTTTCGGTCTTCATGGTAAAGGTCAGCTTGTTCCCTGGATGTGGGTTTCCATGATTGTCGGTTTGGGCTCTTTGGTTGTGCTGCTGATTCCGAAACTCAGAACATCTTCCAAATGGTTGATAATGGCGTGCATCGGAATAACGGTTTCAATATGGATCGACAAGGGTGTTGGCTTGATTATCGGAGGTTTTGTTCCCTCACCGCTCGAGGAGATTGTCGGGTATATGCCGACTTTGGGTGAAGTGTCCATAACTCTCGGGATTTGGGCAATCGGAATACTTCTGTTAACCGTACTGTTGAAGGTCGCTGTTGCGGTGAAAACTCAGGATTGAGAGGCCGATTGAAAAATCCGCAGCTTTTTTCACGCAATCCTGAACACCTTGCAACTATCTCCGAATAAATCAGTTATGATGAAAGTTTTTTTACCGCTGAACATAAGGATCGATGATAAGAAGATCCTTTTTATCGGAGGCGGAAACATTGCCTTGCACAAGATTCAGACTATAGAAAGATATACACGGAACATTACCATTGTCGCTCCGGAGATTCATGATGCACTGAGAGGAAAAGGTTTCGAGCTTGTTTGCAAGGAGTATGAAGAAACCGATCTCGATGGCTTTTTTCTTGTCTATGCCGCAACAAACAGTATCGAGGTCAATCGCAGGATAAAATCTGATGCTGCAGCAAGGGGTATCATGGTCAATGTCGTCGATAATCGGGAACTTTCGGACTTTATCTCACCGGCAATTTTCAAGGAAAATGAAATGACCATTGCCGTTTCGTCTAACGGTCAGGATGTAAAAAAAGCTGTTGCATGGCGGAACCAGATAAGGGAGATGCTAAAGGAAGGGAGAATGCGGTAAGAAAAAACATGTGGTTTGGGGGGACATCTGTTTCACGGGACGGCATGACGTACAAGAAATAAAACTTTGCAAAAGTTACTTGTTATTACAAAGGGTGGTGTGGAAGAACGATAGGTTTTTGATGAGGATGCGAATAACAGGTGATATTATAACGATTGAGAGTAATGAAAGATAATGCAGGATACGTCTATATCATAGGTGCAGGTCCGGGAGATCCCGAGCTGCTGACGGTTAAAGCAGAAAGGGTACTGCACGAAGTCGATGTGATTCTTTACGACAATCTTGTGAGCAGTGAGCTGGTTGGGCAGTTTGATGCCCTGAAAATATATACCGGGAAAAGAAAGGACAAACATCATTTTGCGCAGGATGCAATAAACCAGGAGATCGTGTTTCATGCGAAACTGGGCAGGAAAGTTGCCCGGTTAAAAGGAGGTGATCCGTATGTTTTCGGCAGGGGAGGAGAAGAAATTGCCTTTTTGCGGAAACATGGTATCGAGTATGAAATAATTCCCGGCATTACGGCTGCTCATGGTGCAAGTGCATATACCGAGATCCCTTTGACCATACGGCACGTATCATCGTCCGTAGCCTTCTGTACGGGCCATCCCCTGGACAAGATACATGTTCCTGACGCGGACACCATTGTTTATTACATGGTGGCGTCGTCTGCCAGTGATGTTGCAGAGGCCCTCATTGGAAAAGGAAAAGAAGAAAAAACAAAGGTCGCCATCGTTCAGAACGCGACGCGGTATAACCAGAAAATATTTGCAGGGACGCTCGGTGAATTGAGAGACAAAGACAAAAAGGTTGTCTCACCAGCTCTGCTTATTCTCGGAGAAAACATTACCGAGTTTATCGATGATTACTGGTTCGGAAAAAAGAAGAGAGTACTGATAGCCGGGAAAGGAGTCAATAGATATGAAAACGACGAGTACGTTGTGGTTCGTTATTCCTGCAATGATTTCAAGCATAACGAACAGGAACACGTAAAAGAAAAGGTTGAGGATATAAGCGAAGAACTCATGTTACTTTTTCCTGACAAATATGCGGTACGTTACTTTTTCAACTATCTCTTTGAACAGGATCTCAATATTGGTGATTTTGTAAACACCGTTTTTTGCCCGGTTGGTACGGCTGCTTCGGCAGAACTCCTGAAACATGGAGTTCTGCCGGACTTGTGTCTCGACGCCGGAACCTCTGAGGAGATTGTCGTGGAAATGAAAAGCCTCGGGATCACCGATGAGAATATTGTGATCCCCTGCTCGGGTTTTATCGATGATTATCTTGTCGATGAGCTTACATCTCTGAAAAACAGTGTGATATTTCTCGATGTTTCCGTTCAACCTTCATCCACCCCGGATGAAAGGATAGAGCTTGATTGTATTGATGAAATCTACTTTTCTTCACCGGAATGTGTTCGGCTCTTTAAAACAATGTACACGGAGATACCTGAAAAGATAACGGTACGGACAGCCGATTCGAAAACGGATGTCGAATACATGACTCTTTTCGACGCATCCTTGGTGTGATGGCATAAAAAAGTGTCTTTATCTGGTTTTTTTTCGGAATAAACAGTTGTTAAGTTCCGGTATTTTCCAAATAAACTATATATTTATTCATCTATTCGGTGTTGCAGTGGAATGGTTCGGAAGTATCCTCTTCATCACACCCAAATTTTCAATAAACGTCTTTCATGTTTTCAACAACCAGCAGTAAGTTTTTTTGGCCGTTCATGCTGTTTTTGTCAGTATCGCTTGTTGTATTACCGCAGGTTGTTCTTGGCGCTGAAGCTGTTCCTTCCGAGAGTATAGCTTGGTGGGTCTGGGTGCTCCTTCTCTTTATTTTTTCTTTTTTTCTTGGAATTGTGGCCATTGTGGCTGGTGTTGGCGGCGGGGTGCTTTATGTGCCGATTGTCAGCAGCCTTTTTCCCTTCCATCTTGATTTTGTTCGGGGTGCCGGTTTGATGGTTGCCCTTGCAGGGGCTCTTTCTGCAGGGGCGCCTCTTTTGAAAAAAGGGCTTGCTAATTTGAAACTTGCCCTTTCCATGGCCCTGATCGGTTCTGTGAGTTCCATTTTCGGTGCCCTTGTCGGTCTTGCATTGCCTGCTCACATTGTTCAGCTTGCTCTCGGGAGTACGATTGTTTTTATAGCCATCGTTATGCTGCGGGCCAGGAAATCCGAGTTCCCGGAAGTTACAGCATCTGACAAGCTGTCACAGGTTCTGCATATTCAGGGGATTTACTATGAGGAGTCGTTGAAGAAAGATATCGATTGGAAGATTCACCGTACCCCTATCGGGCTGGTGTTGTTCGTCGTTATCGGTTTTATGGCCGGAATGTTCGGGCTTGGTGCCGGCTGGGCGAATGTTCCTGTTTTCAATCTCGTGCTAGGAGCCCCTTTGAAAGTATCGGTGGCAACCAGTGTCTTTGTGCTTTCCATCAATGATACTGCTGCTGCATGGGTGTACCTCCACAAAGGTGCCGTTTTGCCTCTGATCGCCGTTCCTTCAATAGCCGGAATGATGCTTGGGACAAAAATAGGAGCCAAACTGTTAACCAGGGTAAGGACGAAATCGGTAAGGGTCATTGTTATAACGTTACTGTTACTCGCTGGTGCACGTGCGATATTCAAGGGATTTGGAATATGAACAACAATCATGCACATCCGAATAATGCCCAGCTTGTTTATGCCCGTGTACTGCACTGGGTTTCAACTCTGGGAATCGTTTTTGTTGTATCTGGTTTTGCGGTTTATGTTTTTGAGCTTCTGCCTCATTCAGTCTCTATCGATGATATTGCCCGGAACTGGCATCTCAGTGCTGCGGAACTGAATCGTCAGTTTCACTTGCCCACAGGTTGGGCGTGGGTTTCCGATATCCTTAAAGGAGATGTGCTGAGCTTTGCATCGATAGCGTATCTCGCCGCAGCAACAATAGTGTGTCTTGTCGCAGTAACAGGTGTGTTTTTCGATGAGAAAAACGTCATCTATTCAGTCATTTCCATTCTACAAATTCTCGTCCTGGTTTTTGCGGCAAGTGGTATTATCGGGTCAGGTCACTGACATTTCTAACGGTTGTATATTTTTTTCATGTTGTTTTGAACAGGTTTTTCAGAACAGTAACAAAGCATAATCACAATGGCGGAAACAGCGAAAAAAGTAGCACTGATAGCATCCCGAGGGACACTGGACTGGGCATATCCCCCGTTTATCCTGGGCTCGGCGGCTG